>PUKW01000230.1 GCA_003550665.1 Paracoccaceae bacterium
AGCTGGCCCATCGTGACGCGGCGGCCGAAATCCGTCACGTCGGTGGCGTTGGCGTCCGGGTCGATCGGACCGCCGATCAGGGTGAGCGAGCGCGGCTGCGCCTCGGGCTCCTCCTCGGCCAGCAGCGCGACCGCCGCCAGCGCCAGCGGCACCGGCTGGCAGACCGCGATCACATGGCAGTCGGGCCCGATTTCCCGCATGAAATCAGCGAGATAGACGGTATAGTCCTCGATGTCGAACTTGCCCTCCGAGACCGGTATGCCGCGCGCATTGTGCCAGTCCGTCACCCAGACCTCGCAATCGGGCAGGAGGCTCGCGAGTGTCGAGCGCAGCAGCGTCGCGTAATGTCCCGACATCGGCGCGACCAGCAGCACGCGGCGGGCTTTCTCCGGGCGGCCGCGCACCTGAAAGCGCACGAGATCGCCGAAGGGCCGCTCGACGACGGCCTCGCGATCGACGAGATGGTCGCGGCCATCCTCGCCCACCACTGTGCGGATGCCCCAATCGGGCTTCGTCGTCATGCGCGCGAAGGTGCGCTCCGTGACGCGGCCCCAGGCGGCGAGCAGGTTGAAGGCAGGGTTAGGAACCATGCCCCAGACGGGATAGGACGCCATCGCTCGGGCCGTCGCGCCGAGCCACTCATTGGTGTTCCGGGCCGTCTCCATAATGTCGTAGGTGGCCATATAGCGCATTGATTCTCCTTTCCGGGGTATGCCCCGATCGACAAATCGTCGCTTTCCCCCCCGGACGGGCGACGTTATGCTGCAGGGGCGAAAGATAGGGGGGATTGTTGCGAATGACAACTGAGGATGCCCAGGACGGGGGCGATCTCGATCGCCTGAACGCCAATCTTTCGAAAATCGAGGAGTTGTCGCAACGCCTCGTGACCGCACTCTCGCAACGCGATCCGGTGCGCCCGAGCCTCGAGGCGCCCGACAGCGACATCTTCATGCGCGCGGCCACGGCCTACATGACGGAGATGGCGCACAACCCCTCGAAGATCCTCGAGCATCAGATCAGCTACTGGGGCAAGGCGCTGCAGCACTATATGGAGACGCAGGCGGCGCTTCGCGAGGGCAAGCTTTCGCCGCCGGAGGATCACACCCCCGACGACAAGCGCTTTTCCAACCCGCTGTGGCAGACCCACCCCTATTTCAACTACATCAAGCAGCAGTACCTGCTCTCGGCCGAGGCGATGGAGCGCGCCGTCGCCGATCTCGAGCATCTCGACCACAAGGACAAGAAGCGGGTCGAGTATTTCTCGCGCCAGATCATCGACATGTTCGCACCGACGAATTTCCTCGGCACCAACCCGGAGGCGCTGTCGAAGGCCGTCGAGACCGATGGCGAGAGCCTCGTGCGCGGGCTCGAGAACCTCGTCGAGGATCTCGAGCAGCATGAGGGTCAGGTGATCGTGTCACTGGCGGACAAGGACGCCTTTCATGTCGGCGAGAACCTCGCCACGACGCCGGGCGCCGTCGTCTATCGCAACCGGCTGTTCGAGCTGATCCAGTACACCCCGACCACCGAGCAGGTGTATCGCACCCCGCTGATCATCTTCCCGCCCTGGATCAACAAGTTCTACATCCTCGACCTGAAGGAAAAGAACAGCCTGATCAAGTGGATCGTCGATCAGGGCTACACGCTTTTCGTCGTCAGCTGGGTCAATCCGGATGCCAGCTACGCCGATGTCGGGCTCGACACCTATATCGAGGAGGGCTTTCTCGAGGCGATCGAGCAGGTCAAGACGATCAGCGGCGAGGAGAAGATCAACGCGATCGGCTACTGCATCGCGGGCACGACGCTGGCGCTCACGCTGGCGCTTCTGGAAAAGCGCAAGCAAAAGCCGATCCGCTCGGCGACCTTCTTCACCACGCTGACCGATTTCGAGGACCAGGGCGAGTTCACGCCCTTCCTCGACAACGACTTCATCGACGGCATCGAGCGCGAGGTGAATGCCAAGGGCTACCTGCCCTCCTTCTTCATGACCCGCACCTTCTCCTACCTGCGCTCCAACGACCTCGTCTATGGTCCCGCGGTGCGCCGCTACATGATGGGCGAGCAGCCCGCCGCCTTCGACCTGCTCTACTGGAACGGGGACTCGACCAACCTGCCAGGGCGCATGGCGGTGCAGTATCTGCGCATGCTGTGCCAGGACAACCAGTTCGCGAAGGGCGAAATCGAGCTCTTGGGCGAGACGCTGTCGATCAAGCAGGTCAAGCTGCCGCTGTGCACCATCGCCGCGGAGACCGACCACATCGCGGCCTGGAAATCGAGCTTCAACGGCATCAAGCAGATGGGCAGCCGCGATCGCAATTTCTTCCTGTCCGAGTCGGGACATATCGCCGGGATCGTGAACCCGCCCTCGAAGAAGAAATACGGCCACTACACGAGCGACGCGCCGCTCGACGACCCCGACACATGGCGCGAGCACGCGACCTATCACGAGGGGTCGTGGTGGCCGCGCTGGGAGGCGTGGCTGCGCCGACGCTCGGGCGCGAAGCGCGCGCCGCGCGAGCCGGGCACCGACACGCACCCGGTCCTGTGCCCGGCACCGGGGACCTATGTGCGCAGCGTTCCGGACGCCTGAGCCCGCGCGGCCCCGGCTTCGCGACCTCGCGGGCATCGGCGGCGCGAAACCGCGCGTTTTTCTGCTGCATCGCAGAAAACTTCTTGAAATGCTGCGGCGCAGCATCTATGTCGAGTCTGTTGGCAAGTCACGATGATCAAGGAGCAAATGTCATGGCCAAGACGCAAGACTACAGCAAGATGATGAACGACATGATGGGCGCCTTCCCGATGATGGATCAGAAGGCGATGCAGGACATGTTCAAGACCCACGCTCAGATGGGCGAGAAGATGAGCAAGGTGGTGCTCGAGGCGGCCGAGAAGTCGACCGAGATCTCCACCAAGTGGACCAAGGACACGATCGCGCGGGTCGGCCAGATCTCCGCGGTGAAGGAAGAGCCGACCGAGTACACCAAGGCGGCGACCGACTTCGCCTCGCGCTCGGCCGAGACCGCTGCCGAGCACATGGCGGCTTACGCCGAGGTCGCCAAGAAGGTCCAGATGGAGACCGTCGAGCTGATGCTCGCCGCCGGCAAGGACATCCAGGAAGATGCCACCGCGGCGATGAAGAAGGCCACCACCGAGGCGACCTCCGCCGCCAAGAAAGCGTCGGCCCCGGCGAAGTGAGGCGCGCGGCCAAGCCGCGATGATGTGCGACAGTGATGCAGGGGCGGACCAGTGGTCCGCCCTTTTGCGTTCTGGATCAAGCGGTTGAAAAAAATGCTGCGCTGCAGCAAATCTATCCTTGCAATGCCGCGGCGCAGCGTCCATGTTGAGGGTAGAGCAAAACACCAGAGCTAGGAGCTTACCATGGCGAAGACCCAAGACTACACCAACGTGATGAAAGACATGATGAACGCGTTCCCGATGATGGACCAGGGCGCATTCAAGGATGTCTTCAAGACCCAGGCGCAATTTGGCGAGAAGATGAGCAAGCTGGTTCTCGAAGCCGCCGAGCAGTCGACCGAGCTGTCGAACGCCTGGACCAAGGAGACCATTTCGCGCATGAGCTACGTCTCGGGCGCCAAGGAGCCGGCCGACTACACCCGTGCGATGACCGACTTCGCGTCGGGCAGCTCGGAAGCCGCCGCCGAGAAGATGGCAGCCTTCGCAGAGATCGCCAAGAAGCTGCAGTCCGAGACCGTCGAGCTGATGACCGCCGCCGGGCAGGACTTTCAGAAGGAAGCCAGCACCGCCGTGACCAAGGCCGCCGACCAGGCGACCAGCACCGCGAAGAAGGCCGCCGCCGCCACCAGCTGAGCGTCGGATTGAATTGCTGCGGGTGCGACATCCTCCCCCGGACGCACCGCATCATGGAAGGGCGGGCCATGTGCCCGCCCTTTCCTTTTGGGCCGCGCTGGCCTAGGCTCGGGCGAGCACCGGACACTCGGAGGACCCCTTGGCCGACACCGAAAAGCCGCTTCTCGTCAAGCGCTACGCCAGCCGCCGCCTCTACAACACCGAGACCAGCGACTACGTCACCCTCGAGGAGATCGCCCGCGTCATCCGTTCGGGCCGCGAGGTGCAGATCATCGACCTGAAGACCGGCGATGACCTCACGCGGCAATATCTCCTGCAGATCATCGCCGAGCATGAAAGCCGCGGCGAGAATGTGCTGCCGCTCGGCGTGCTCACCGACCTCGTGCGCAGCTACACCACCCAGGCCCAGAGCGTCGTGCCGCAGTTTCTCGCGATGTCCTTCGAGATGCTGCGCGACGGGCAGACGAAGATGGTCGACAACCTGACCAATGTGCCTCACCCGATGGCCGCGATGCCCGGCATGGAGGCGATGCAGCGTCAGCAGCGCGCCTTTCTCAAATCGATGATGGGCGGCGAATGGCCGGACACCGATGCCTCGGACCCCGAGGAGTCCGAGGCACAGCGCCGCGAGGCCCGCGAAGCGCGCGAGGATCTCGACGAGATCAAGCGCCAGCTCGCGGAGCTGCAGCAGAAACTCGGCGAGCTTAACAAGCCCTCGAAGTAGAGGGCGCCGCCCTCCAACCTTCTCGAGACGCATGGTCGAGGCGCGAAAGCCCCGCGCCCGCCCGCGTGCAACGCGCTAGATCCCGAGCCGGTCGCGCAGCGAGAACCATGTCATCGCCAGCACGAGCAGTGGCTGGCGCATCGCGGTGCCGCCCGGAAAGCGCGGCATCGGCAGCCGCGCCATCAGATCGAACCGCCCGCGCTGCCCGGAGATCGCCTCGGCCATCACGCGCCCCGTCAGCGTCGCGAGCGCCACGCCGTGCCCGGAATAGCCCGAGGCCGAGAGCACATTGTCGCGCGGGCGCGTCACACAGGGCAGGCGATTCATCGTGATTGCCAGCGTGCCGCCCCAGGCATGGTCGATGCGCGCATCGGCGAGCTGCGGAAAGACCTCGAGCATCGGCTTGCGCACCGTGCGCACGATGTCCGGGAAGCGGTATCCATAGCTCTCGCCACCGCCGAAGAGCAGCCGGCCGTCGTCAGACAGACGATAATAGTTGACCACGAACTTGTTGTCGGCCACGGCGACCGGCTCGGAGAGAACGTCGGCCGCGCGATCGCCGAGCGGCTCGGTGGCGACGATGAAATTGTTGATCGGCATGACCCGCGCGGCCACCTTCGGCTCGAGCGTGCCGAGATAGCCATTGCAGGCGAGCACCACATGCCCGGCCTCGACGCGCGCGCCGCCCGCGACATGGACCGTTGCGGTCGGCCCGTGCGCGATGCCCGTGACATGGCTGCGCTCATGCAGCGCCGCGCCGGCATCTGCCGCCGCCCGCGCAAGGCCCAGTGCGAAATTGAGCGGATGCACATGCCCCGCGCCGCGATCGATCACCCCGCCATGATAGGCCTCGCTGCCCACGATCGCGCGCACCCCGTCGCGATCGAGCGGCGCAATCTGCTCATAGCCGTAGTCGCGCGCCAAGCGCTCGGCATAGGCATGGCTGTGCGCGGCGGCCGAGGCGCTCCAGTCGGCATGAACGATGCCGGGGCGGAAGGTGCAGCCGGGCATGCCCGTCCCGGCGATCAGCTCCTTGACGAGCGCCTTCGCATCTTCTCCGAGCTGCCAGAGCGCGCGCGCATCTTCGCGCCCGACCAGCTTCTCGATCCGGTCCTGCCCGATGCGCTGGCCCGAACCGACCTGCCCGCCATTGCGCCCCGACGCGCCGAAGCCCACGCGATGCGCCTCGAGCAGCACCACGTCGAGCCCGGCCCGCGCCAGGTGCAGCGCCGCCGATATACCCGTATAGCCGCCCCCGATCACGCAGACATCGGCGCGGCGCACCCCTTCGAGCGGCGCGAATGGCGCAAGCTCGGCGGCCGTGGCCGCATACCAGCTATCCGGGTACGCGCCCGGCACATCGTTGGAAAAGAGCAGATTCATACGTTGAGCAGCAGGTGTTCGCGTTCCCAGGGGCTGATGACCTGCAGGAACTCCTCATATTCCATGTGTTTGACGGTTTCGTAGACGCGGCAGAACTCCTCGCCCAACACCTCGCGCATCGCCGCGTTCTCGCCGAACAGCTCGAGCGCCTCGCCCAGGCTCTCGGGCAGGGTATCCTCGCCCTGATAGGCATTGCCGACGCATTCGGGGCGGGGTTCGCGCTTTTGCATGATCCCGAGATACCCGCAGGCGAGCGAGGCGGCGATGCCCAGATACGGGTTGCAGTCCATCCCGGCGAGCCGGTTCTCGACCCGCCTTGCGGACGCATCCGAGATCGGCACCCGCAGCCCCGTGGTGCGGTTGTCGCGGCCCCATTCGAGATTGATGGGGGCCGCGAAGTCGCGCACGTAGCGGCGGTAGCTGTTGACATAGGGCGCCATCACCGGCGTGACCGAGGCCAGATGCGCCTGCAGCCCGCCGATGAAATGGCGAAAGGCGTCGGTTTCGTTGCCCGCGGCGTCCGAGAAGATGTTTTCGCCGGTCGCCGCGTCGAGAACCGAGTGATGGACATGCATCGCGCTGCCGGGCTCGCCCTCGATGGGCTTGGCCATGAAGGTTGCAAAGCAGTCATGGCGCAGCGCCGCCTCGCGGATCAGCCGCTTGAAGTAGAACACCTCGTCGGCCTGGCGTACCGGGTCGCCATGGCGCATGTTGATCTCGACCTGCCCGGCGCCGCCCTCCTGGGTAATGCCGTCGATTTCGAAGCCCTGCGCCTCGGCGAAATCATAGATGTCGTCTATCACGGGGCCGTACTCGTCCACCGCGCTCAGCGAATAGGCCTGATTGCCGGTCACCTTGCGGCCCGAGCGGCCCATGGGCGGCTCGATCGGCTGGGTCGGATCGATATTGCGCGCCACGAGATAGAACTCCATCTCGGGCGCGACCACGGGCATCAGGCCCTCGCGCCGGTAAAGCTCGACAACGCGCGAGAGAACGTTGCGCGGGGCGAGGGGCACCGGGGTGCCGTCGCGGTCGGTGACGTCGTGGATCACCTGAAGCGTGATGTCGGCGGTCCAGGGCGCGGCGCTCGCGGTGGAGAAATCGGGGGTCAGGATCATGTCGGGCTCGGTGAAGTCCTGCACGACCTGGCTCGCCCATTCGCCCGTTATGGTCTGCATGAAGACCGAGTTGGGCAGGTAGAAGCGCGGCTGCTTGCCGAATTTCGTCGCCGGCATCGCCTTGCCACGCGCCACGCCGGCGAGATCGGCGACGACGCATTCGACCTCGTCGAGCCGGCGCCCGGCGATGTAGTCGCGCGCCGGCTGCGGCAGTTGATGGGTCCAGTCCTCGGCCATGTCAGCCCCGCCCCTGTTTGAAGAATTGCGCGATCCGCGCGGCCATGCGCCCCGCGTCGCGGGCCCCGTCAAGCCGCGCGGCTGCCGCCTGCAGCTGCGCCTCGGGCACGAGCCCGCGCCCGCGCGTCTCGATCAGCCCCTGGATGAACCTGTCATCGAACTCCGGGTGCGGCTGCACCGACAGGCCCCAGTCGCCGTAGCGCAGCCCGGCCAGCGCACAGAAATCATTCTGCGCGATCACCTCGGCCTCCGCCGGCGCCGCGGTGACCTGATCCTGGTGCCATGCGTTGAGGTCGAGCGTCTCGCCACCGAAATCGTAGCGTTGCGGCCCCACGGCCCAGCCGCCCGCGAATTTCTCGACCCGCCCGCCGAGCGCCTGCGCCATGATCTGATGGCCAAAGCAGATCCCGACCATCGGCACCTGCGCAGCACGGGCGGCGCGGATGAAATCCTCGAGCGGCGGGATGAAGGCGTGATCCTCGTAAGCGCCGTGCTTCGAGCCGGTGATGAGCCAGCCCTCGGCCGCGTCGGGGCCCGGCGGAAACTCCATACCCTCCACGTCCCAGTCGGTCAGCCGCAAGCCCTGCCCCGCCAGCAGCGCGCGGAACATGTCGCCGTAATCGCCATGCGCCGCGCGCAGCGCCTCGGGCGCGTGGCCGGTTTGCAGAACGCCGATATGCATGAAGTCTCGCCCGTTGTTTGATCAAATTCTAGGGCAGCGGCGCGGCCCCCGCAAGCCCTCACACCGTATCGAGATAGAGCGCGGCGCGCGCCTCGGGCGTCATCGGGGCGATCTCGCGCAGTTCCTGGCGCTTGGTGAAGATCATGTTGCGGATCAGCTCGGGCGCGAAGATGCGCGCCATGCGCGGGCTCTCGGCAAAGAGTGCGATCGCCTCCTCCCAGGTCGCCGGGATCTGGTCGAGCTTCTGCTCATAGGCGTTGCCGGTGATCGGGGCGGGCGGCTCGGTAGCGTCCTCGATGCCGGACAGCGCCGCGCCGAGCACGGCGGCGATCATCAGATAGGGGTTGATATCGCCGCCGGCGACGCGGTGCTCGATGCGCCGCGCGGCAGGTTTGCCGCCAGGCACCCGGATCGCCGCGGTGCGGTTCTCGTAGCCCCAGGCGACCCCTGTGGGCGCATGCGCCGAGGGCACGAGCCGGTCATAGCTGCTGGCATGCGGGGCGAAGATCAGCGTCGAGTCGCGCATCGCCGCGAGGCATCCCGCGATGGCATGGCGCAGCGCATCGCTGCCCGCCTCGTTGCCATCGTCGAAGACATTGCGCCCCGGCGCGTCGAGCACCGAGAAATGCACATGCAGCCCGTTGCCGGACTGATCCGCGTAGGGCTTGGCCATGAAACTCGCCGCGCAGCCATGCTTGCGCGCGAGCCCCTTCACGAGCAGCTTGAACAGCCAGGCATCATCGGCGGCCTTCATCGCGTCACCATGCAGCAGGTTGATCTCGAACTGCCCGCGCCCGGCCTCGGAGATCGCCGCGTCGGCGGGAATGTCCATCGCCTCGCAGGCGTCGTAAAGCTCGGTGAAGAAGCCATCGAACGCATCGAGCGACTGCAGCGAGAGCGTGTCGGTGGTCTCGCGGCGGCGGCCCGATTGCGGCTCGAAGGGGATGCGCAGCTCCTCCGCGCTGTCATCGACGAGGTAGAATTCGAGCTCGGTCGCCACGACGGGCGCGAGCCCGCGCGCCCGATACCGCTCCAGCACCGCGTCGAGCGCGTGGCGCGGATCGCCGGCAAAGGGCGTGCCGTCATCGTGGAACATCCACATAGGCAGCAGCGCGCTCGGCCGCGCGAGCCAGGGCATGGGCAGGAAGCCGCGCGCGGTGGGCCGGATGAACCCGTCCGCATCGCCGGATTCGAACACCAGCGGGCTGTCGGCGACGTCCTGGCCCTTGATGTCGATGCTCAGCGCCGAAAGCGGCATGCGCGCCCCGCCCGTGAGCGCCTTGTCCGCAAAGCGCGCCGCGATGCGCTTGCCGCGCGCCTGGCCGTTGAGATCGCAGGCAGCGACGCGGATCGTCGTGACCTCGGGATGGGCGCTCAGCCAGTCGGACATGGATCACCTGATGTATTGCGGACGAAACCGAAAGCGCATCCGTTGCGCGCGCGGAAGATGCCGGTTGAGCCGGGCATTGACCAGCCCGAACAGCCCGATGATCGCGAGAGTCAGTGCGACGAAGTAAAGCCCCACCAGCGGATAGGCGACGAAGGGGTTGAAGGTCTGATCGACGAAATACCGCGCGTAGTAGAGCGCATCGCCCGATTGCTGGCGCGCCGGGAAGGCCGACAGGAACACCAGCGTCGTCGCATGGGTCAGGAAGATCGCCTCGTTGGTATAGGACGGCCAGGCCAGCCGCAGCATCGTCGGCCAGACGATCCGCCGGAACCGCGACACCCCGGTGAATCCATGCGCATCGGCGGCCTCGAGATCGCCGCGCGGCACCGCGCGCAGCGCGCCGTAAAACAGCTCGGCCGAATAGGCCGCCGTGTTCAGGATCAGCACCAGCAGCGCGCCCACCTGCGCGATGGTCAGCCAGCGCGTCTCGGCGGTGATGGTGGTGACCAGAAGGTTGATCTCGATGCCCTCGCGCGGCAGCAACACGAAGGCCGAGTAGAAGAAGAAGAACTGGATGAAGAGCGGCGAGCCGCGAAACACGAAGATGAAGCCCGAGCACGGATAATGCAGCCAGCCCTTGCGGCTGTATTTGCCCAGCGCCAGCAGCGTCGCCAGAACGAACCCCACCGCGATCGCGACCACGGCGTGATAGATGTTCCAGATCATGCCCGAACCGATCAGCACGACCTGATCGCAAAAGGTGATGTCGAGCCCGCGCGGCAGGAGTGGCTCGGCATAGTCGCGCCCCAGCGCGCGCAGCGCATAGCCCTCGAAGCTCTCCCAGCAGGTCCGGCTCATGCCCGCGCACTTTCGGCCGTGGCCAGCCCGCGCCCGACACGGCGGGTAAGCCGCTCGAAGAAGATCTGGCTCGCCCAGGTCACCGCGAGATAGAAGACCAGCACCGCGAGGAAATACCACACCCGCCAGTCGGGATGCGGATAGGTGTAGCGGCTCGTCTTGGCGCCGCCGAGCTCGCGCGCCCAGTAGACGATGTCCTGAATGCCCAGCAGGAACAGAAGCGGCGTCGCCTTGATCAGGATCATCCAGATATTGGACAGCCCCGGCAGCGCATAGATCCACATCTGCGGCAGCAGCACCCGCCGCATCGCCTGGCCGCGCGTCATGCCGTAGGCCTCGGCCGTCTCCATCTGCGCGCGCGGCACGGCCCGCATCGCGCCGTGCAGGGTATTGCCCACGAAGGCCCCGAACACCACCGCAAACGCCAGCACCGCGAGCGAGAAGCCATAAAGATCGCGCACCCAGCTCGGCGATCCGCGCGGCGGCACCCGCGCCTCGGGGCAGACGATGAAGTCATTGCCCTGCCAGATCGGCATGTCCCAGTGCGGGCAGCGCACCTGGTGCAGGAGCGCCTCGATCCCCTGCCCGACCGCGATCGGCACGAACAGGAAGAACACGATGTCCGGCACGCCGCGCACGATCGCGGTATAGCCCTGCCCCAGCCAGCGCAGCGGCGCGAACCGCGCGCGCATCAACAGCGCCCCGCCCAGCCCCATCACCAGCGCCGCCGGCGCGGCGAGCGCCAACAGGATCATCACCACCACGAACGACCAGTAGAACGCCAGATGCGTCCCCGAGGTGAGGTAGCAGGCGAACCACTGCCATTGCGGCAGCGTGTCGGGATCGGTGCAGAAGGCGAACATGCGCAACGGGCGGGGCCAGCGGCCCCGCCCTTACCGGATCAGAAGGTATCCATGTCCTCGCCGAACCACTCGGTGATGAGCTCGTTGAGCGAGCCGTCCTCCTTCATCTCGGTGATGACCGCATCGAAGGTCTCGCGCAGCTCGTCATCGGACTGGCGCACGCCCATGCCGACGCCATCGGAGAAATACTGGTCATCGCCCACGAAGACGAGCTCACCGCCCGATTCCGCGACGTAATCCGCGAGGAACGCCTTGTCGGCGAGCACCGCGTCGACCTCCTGGTTGCGCACCGCCGAGATCGTTTCGTCGGGGGTCGGGAATTCGAGCAGCTCCACCCCGTCCATCTCGGCGAGCACGCCGGCCTGCACGGTGTTGGACTGTGCCGCGATCACGCCGCTCTCCATCAGCGTGTCGTAATTCATGCCCTCGAGCGCCATGAAGGCCGACGGATCGGGCGGCAGATACTCCTGCGTGAAGGAGATCGTCTCGGCGCGCGCCTCGGTGATCGCCATGCCGGCCATGATGGTGTCGTAGTCGCCCCCGACGAGGTTGGGGATGATGGTGTCCCAGTCATTGATGACCCACTCGCAGTCGAGCCCGGCGCGCTCGCACAGCTCGTCGCCGAGATCGCGCTCGAAGCCGTCGAGCTCGTTGTCGTCATTGATGAAGTTGTATGGCGGGTAGGCGCCTTCGGAGCCCATCCGGACCGTGTCGGCGAGCGCGCCGGACGCGGCGAAGGCCAGCGCGCCGATGGCGAGGGTGAGGGGTGTCTTCATGTCGTGTCTCCCTTGTTGGATTGGCAACGCTATCACGCATGCGACGCGTTGAGAAAGCCGCGCAGCCGCTCGGTGCGCGGCGCGGAGAGGATCGCGCCCGGCGCGCCCTCCTCGATGATGCGGCCCTCGTGCAGGAACACCACGTGATCGGACAGGTCCGCCACGAGCCGCATGTCATGGGTGACGAGGATCATCGTGCGCCCTTCGGCAGCGAGCGCCTTGATAACCCGCACCACCTCCTGTTCGAGCTCGGGGTCGAGCGCCGAGGTGGGCTCGTCGAACAAGAGCGCGCGCGGCTGCATGCACAGCGCGCGCGCGATCGCGGCGCGCTGCTGCTGGCCGCCCGAAAGCTGCGCGGGATAGACATCCGCCTTGTCGCCGATGCCGACCTTCTCGAGCAGGGCGCGCGCGCGCGGCTCGACCTCGGCGCGCGGCTCGCGCAGCACGGTGACGGGAGCTTCCATGACGTTTTGCAGGATCGTCATATGCGCCCATAGATTGAACTGCTGGAACACCATGCCGAGATTGGTGCGAATCCGCAGCACCTGCGCGGGATCGGCGGGCTGGCGGGCAAGGCCGTCGCCAGTCCAGCGCACCGGCTCGCCCTCGAAGACGATCTCGCCCTGCTGGCTGATCTCGAGGAGGTTGCAGCAGCGCAGGAGCGTCGATTTGCCCGACCCCGACGATCCGATCAGCGAGACGACATGCCCGCGATGCGCCGTCAGATCCACCCCGCGCAGCACCTCGAGATCGCCGAAACGCTTGTGCAGATCGCGGATCGCGATGACGGGGGTATCCTGTTCGCCCATGCGGGGCCCATGCTTGCCGATGCTTCAGCGCGCAATAGGGCCGAAAATCGGCGCGAACGCAACGCCCACGCACACGCGCCGTGGCGTCACGACGGGGCGCTCACTCGGCGCGGCGCTGCACCCGCTGGCGCGCAAGCGCGCTGTCCTGGTCGCGCACGCCCAGAAGGCTCGCCACCAGCCGCAGCACCTGGTCCTCCTCATGCGCGCGCTGCCCGTCCGACAGCGCCACCGACCACAGCGCCTCGAACAGCCAGGCGCGCTCCTCGTAATCGACGGCCTGCTTGAGCGCGCGGGTGAATCGCACTGAGTCGGGTGCCTCGGATTCGAGCACCTCGGCCTCGGCGCGCAGCGCCGCTGCCTCAGCGGCGCTCAGCTCGTAGTGCTGCGACAGGAGCCGGTCGATCTCGGCGGCTTCGGGGGCGTGATAGTGCTGATCGGCGCGCGCGACGCGCACCATCAGGGCCGCGAGCGCCAGCCGCGCATCGGGCTGGGGCAGCGGTTCGGGTTCGGGGCTGAAGAGCCGCTTGATGAAGGCTTCAAACATGAGCGGCATATAGGCGTCAATGCGTCGGATTCAAACGCGCCGCTACCCGTCCCAGCCCGGCACGATCACCAGATCGACCTCGCTCGCCGGGTCGCGCAGCGCCTTGGCGCGCTGGTATTCGGGGCTCTCGTAGCAGGCCGTCGCGTCATCGAGATCGGCGAATTCGATCACAACGGTGCGCGATTTCGGATTGCCCTCGCGCACATCCTGCGGCCCGCCGCGCACCAGAAAATGGCCGCCATACTTCTCGAAGGCGTCCGCATTGGCGGCGCGGTACTGCTCGTAGGCGTCGGGATCGGTGATGTCGATCTGCGCCACCCAATAGGCCTTGGTCATCGCGCCCTCCGGCTTTCTTTGCGCCACTGTGCACGCCGTCCGCGCGGGTGCAAGCCGTCATTGCGGCGCCGGCGCGCGGCGGGCATAAGCGCGCCATGTCCGCGCCGCCGCCCTGCCCCGTCTGCCGCGCTCCCGGCGCCACGGTCCTGCTGCGCGAGGCGGCGCGGCTCTACTGGCGCTGTCCGGTTTGTGCGGCGAGCTTCCTCGATCCGGCGGCGCGGCCCGATGCAGCGACCGAGCGCGCGCATTACCTCAATCACGACAACGACGTGGATGATCCCGGCTATCGCGGCTTTCTCGCGCGGCTCGCGGATCCGCTCAAGGCGCGGCTCGCGCCCGGCGCGGCGGGGCTCGATTATGGCTGCGGATCGGGGCCGGCGCTGGCGGCGATGCTGCGCGAGGCCGGGCATCCGATGGCCGTCCATGATCCCTTCTTCGCGCCGGACCCGGCGCCGCTCAACGCGCGCTACGATTTCGTCACCTGCACGGAGACGGCAGAGCATTTCTTCGACCCCGCCGCCGAGTTCGACCGGCTCGGCGCGCTGCTGCGCCCGGGTGGCTGGCTGGGGGTGATGACCTGTTTTCAGACCGACGATGCGCGCTTCGCGCGCTGGCATTACCGCATGGACCCGACGCATGTGGTCTTCTACCGGCGCGAGACGCTCGAACATGTCGCCGCTGTGCGGGGCTGGCATTTCGAGAGGCCGCGCAAGGATGTCGTGCTGATGCGGGTGCCGGCGTGACGAGCTGGTGGCACACCGAGCGCACGCGCGGGGTGCTCGAGGTGCTACGCGCGCAGGGCGTGGCGACGGTGCTGGAGCTCGGCTGCGGGCAGGGCGACGTGCTCTTCGAGATGCTCAAGCTCGAGGGCCTTGAGGCGGTGACGGGGCTCGAACCGGACGCGGCGGCGCTCGAGCGGCTGCGCGCGCGGCTGCCCGCCGGCGAGGACCGGGTCACCCTGCGCGCGGGGTCGGCGCTCGATCCGCCGCCCCTGCCGGCGGCGCAGGCGGTGGTGATGGTCGAGGTGATCGAGCATCTCGATCCCGGCCATCTGTCGCGGCTCGAGCGCACGCTCTTCGCCCGGCTCGATCCTCGCCTCGTCGTGATCACGACCCCCAATGCCGAGCTCAACCCGCTGCTCGGCGTGCCGGCGCATCGGCGGCGGCATCCGGGTCACCGCTTCGAGTGGGACCGCGCGCAATTCGGCGAATGGGCGCGCGGGGTGGCGGCGCGGGCAGGGCGCGTGGTCGCGCTTTCGACGCTGGGTGGCGCGCATCCCGATTTCGGCGGCGCGAGCCAGATGGCGGTCTTCACGCGTCCGGGCGGATCATGACCTGCAGATCGGCGACATTCGTCCCCGTCGCCCCGGTCATCAGCAGATCCCCCGACGCCGCGAGCGCGGCGTAGCTGTCATTGCGCGCGAGCATCGCCTCGGGATCCACCCCGGCGGCGCGCATCCGCGCCAGCGTGGTGTCATCGACGAGCCCGCCCGCGGCGTCGGTCGGACCGTCGCGGCCATCCGTGCCGCCCGACAGGAACACCCACGGCCCCGCGATCCCGCGCGCCTCCGCGCCGAGCGCCACGCGCAGCGCGAGCTCCTGGTTGCGCCCGCCGCGGCCGGGGCCGGTGACGTTCACGGTCGTCTCGCCACCGAACAGCGTCACTCCCGGCCCGGACGCGTCGAGGACCTCCCCCGCCGCCGCCGCCACGTCGCCGATAAGCGGCGCGTCGATGCGCCGGGCGCCCGCCGCGGCCTGCGCCATCGCGGCGAGGGACTGCGCATTGGAACCGATCAGCCGGTTATCCGCCTCGGGCGGCAGCGGCGGGTCTTCATCGCCGGCGAGATGCGCGCGCACCGCCTGCGGCACCTGGTCCCAGAGCCCGCGCGCATCGAGCCGGGCGCGCGCCTCGGCGCGGGTGCCGATGGGGGCGACGGTCGGCCCGCTGGCGATCACGCGCAGATCGTCGCCCACCACATCCGACAGGATCAGCGCCGTCACCCGCGCCGGCGCCGCCGCGCGCGCCAGCCCGCCGCCCTTGATCCGCGAGAGCTGCTGGCGCACGAGGTTCATCTCGGTGATGTCGGCCCCGGCTTTGAGCAGGAGCCGCGTGACCTCGGCCTTGTCGTCGAGGCTCAGCCCCGGCGCGGCCGCGGGCATGAGCGCCGAGCCGCCGCCCGAGACCAGCACGAGGAGTTCATCCCCCGCAACAAGCGCCGCGGCGCGCGCAAGCACCGTCTCGGCCGCGCGCGCGCCGTCTTCGTCGGGGACCGGATGCCCCGCCGCAAAGACCTGCGCCCCATCGAGCGGCGCGGCATTCTCGCGATTGGTCACGATGAGCGCAGGCGCGGGCCCCAGCGCGTCCAGCGCGGCGCGCGCCATCGCCCGCGCCGCCTTGCCCACCGCGACGATCTCGCGCCGCCCAGTTACCGGCGCGAGGGGACGCGCCGCAAGCGCCGCGTGCAGCGCCGCTTCGGGATCGGCCGCCGCCACGCCCGCCTCGAACAATGCCCGCGCCCGGTCACGCAGCGCGCTTGCCGCATCAAGATGAGTCATGCGCCCACTCTGGCGCAGCGCGGCAGGCGGGTCCAGCCAAGCTTGCCGCAGGCCCATCGGACCCTTATATTCGATTAGGAAAATCTGTCGCGACAGACCCGGCGATGTGCCGGGCACGCCGCATTGAGGCGGCTGGAGAATGACCATGCTCGATCAGCACGAGACCGACGCGCAGTCGCCCTGCACGAATGGCAGCCTGCCTGTCGACGAAATGACCCGCAACGCGCAGGCGGCATCCGCCTTTCTCAAGGCGCTCGCGCATGAAGGGCGGCTGATGATCCTTTGCCATCTGAGCGGGGGCGAGAAATCCGTCACCGAGCTCGAGGAGCTGCTGCAGATGCGCCAGGCGGCCGTGAGCCAGCAACTCGCGCGGCTGCGGCTCGAGGGGCTCGTGCGATCGCGGCGCGACGGCAAGGTGATCTATTATTCGCTGAGCGATGAGAAATCGGCCCGGATGGTCGAACTGCTGTGCGACATGTTCGCCGGGCGCAAGGATACGCGGGCCGGCTGAACCGGCCCGCGCGAAGGCGTATCAGCCCGCGTTGAGCGCGCGCGCGGCTTCGCCGTCGCGTGCTCCGTAATGCGTGATGACCGACGCGGCCAGGCGCGCACCCTCTCGGGCGGCATCGGCGATGGGCTTGCCCTGCACGATTCCGCCGAGAAAGCCGCTGGCGAAGGCATCGCCCGCGCCGGTGGTGTCGACCACGCGGCTCACGGCTTCGGCCTCGACACGGTAGGTGCCCGTCGCATCGGCGACGCGCGAGCCCTTCTCGCTCTCGGTCACCGCCACGGTGCCGACCTGCGACAGCGCCCAGGCGAGCGCCGCATCCGG
>PUKW01000114.1 GCA_003550665.1 Paracoccaceae bacterium
CTGGCGGCGATGAACGTCGCGCGGGTGCCGGTGCGGCGGCGTCCCGTCATCGCGCTCGCGCCCACCGGCGACGAACTCGTGATGCCGGGCGAGACGCCGCGCGCCGACCAGATCATCGCCTCCAACATCTTCGCGCTCAAGGCCATCGCCGAGGCCGAGGGCGCCGAGGCGCGGCTCCTGCCGATCGCGCGCGACACGCCCGAAAGCCTGCGCGGCGTGCTCGCCCTCGCCGAAGGGGCGGACATGATCGTCACCATCGGCGGCGCCTCGGCGGGAGATCACGACATCGTCGGCCCCGTCGCCGCCGAGCTCGGGATGGAGCGCGCCTTCTACAAGGTCGCGATGCGGCCGGGCAAGCCGCTGATGGCGGGGCGGCTCGGGGCGGCAGTGCTGCTCGGCCTGCCCGGTAACCCGGTCTCCGCGATCGTGTGCGGGTATCTCTTCATGGTCCCGGCGCTGCGCGTGATGCTGGGACGCGCGGACCCGGCGCCACCACTGCGCGCGGGTGTGCTCGGGGTCGATGTCCCGGCCAATGGCCCGCGCGCGCATTACATGCGCGCGACAATCGAGACCGGCGACGGCCCCGCCCGGGTCATCCCGTTCGAGCGGCAGGACAGCGCGCTGCTCAGCGTGCTGACCGAGGCGCAGGCGCTGCTCCTGCGCCCGGCGGGGGACGCGGCGCGCGCGGCGGGCGAGCCGGCGCGGTACATCGCGCTGGGTTCTTGACCGAAATGGCGAACAGTTGTAGAACATTGACGGCGGTGCCGATCCGCCACGCCACGGAGAGCGCCGATGTTGACCCGAAAGCAGATCGACCTTCTGGAATTCATTCACCGCCGTGTGCAGCATGACGGCGTGCCGCCCTCCTTCGACGAGATGAAGGAAGCGCTCAGCCTGAAGTCGAAATCGGGCATTCACCGGCTCATTACCGCGCTCGAGGAGCGCGGCTTCATCCGCCGGCTCGCGCATCGCGCCCGCGCGATCGAGATCGTCAAGCTCCCTGATTCGCTGATGGGGGACGGATTCCAGCCCCGAGTCGTCGGCGGCACGGACACCGGCGCGGCCCCGGCGCCCGCTGCGATGCCCGCCCCCGAGCCCGCCGCACCGGGCGGCAATGCGCAGGAGCTGCCCGTGATGGGCCGGATTGCGGCCGGCACCCCGATCGAGGCGATCAGCGAGGTCGCCAGCCATGTCAGCGTGCCCGGGCAGATGCTGTCGGGGCAGGCGCAGCATTACGCGCTCGAGGTCAAGGGCGACTCGATGATCGAGGCGGGGATCAATGACGGCGACATCGTGGTGATCCGCCAGCAGACGACCGCCGATAATGGCGACATCGTCGTCGCCCTCGTGGAGGGGCAGGAGGCCACGCTCAAGCGCTTTCGCACCCGCGGCAAGATGATCGCGCTCGAGGCGGCGAACCCGGATTATGAGACGCGGCTGCTGCGCGACGATCAGGTCGATGTGCAGGGCCGGCTCGTGGGGCTCATCCGCTCCTACTGAGCCGTCCAGGGCCGGGTGCCGCGCCGCGACCGCGCGGTTTCGGCAACGAGCGCGCCACCGCTTGCATGAACCGCCAGCACCCCGGTGCGCACAAGCACGCTGCGATCGATCACCTCGCAGACGGCGCGGCTTCCGGCGGCGCGGTGCAGCCGCGAGAGATCCGACACCGGCACGCGCCGCGCGCGCGCGGGCTCCGGCGGCGGTGCGGCGGCGCCGAGCACATTGCCGAGAATCACCAGCCGGCCCGGCGCACAATGATCGTCGAGCCGCGCCCGCGCGCCGCGTCCGGTGATGTGGACGACATCGCGCCCCGCGAGGGTGAAGCGGCGCGCGCCCTCGCGCCCCGAGAGGCCGGGCCGGGCATGGGCGGCCGCCTGATCGGCGAGATCGCCGTCATTCTCGAGCCAGGTCGCGGCCGCGAACCCCTCGCCGCCGGGTTTCGAGAGCACCCGCCCCGCGTCGGTCATCAGACCGATCAACGTGCCCGGCTCGGAAATCAGCAGCGCCGGGCGCTCGGCGGCGGACCATCCCGCAAGTGCGGCCACCATCACCGGGACACCGGCCCAGCGCGCCCGCCCGCGCCACAGGATGATCGCAAGCGCCCCGAGCGCCAGCGCGGGCAGCGCCCAGCCCGGCGGCTCGACGACCCCCGTAAGCGCACCGCGCAGCCCCGCCACCCAGTGCGCGACACCGAGGACCCAGCGCGTGCCGAGCTCCATCACACTGAGCGGCAGCCCCGACAGGCCAAGCGGCGCCAGAAGCCCCGCGAAAACCGCCGCCGGCATCACCACCGACCCCATGAGCGGCACGCTGAGCAGATTCGCGATCAGGCCATACCCCGCGATGCGGTTGAACTGCGCCGCCGCGACCGGCCCCGTGGCCAGCCCCGCGACGATCGAGCAGATCGCCACGCCGAGGATCGGCGCCGCCCAGCGTGGCGCCCGCCAGCGATCCTGCGGACGCGTGCGCATCCAGCCGAACACCGCCACGAGCGCCGTCGTGGCGGCAAAGGACATCTGAAACCCCGCCGAGGTGAGCTCCTCGGGGCGCGCGACGAGGATGATGAGCGCCGCGATCGCCACCGAGCGCAGCGAGATCGCCCGCCGGTCGAGGAGCACCGCGACGAGGATCACCGACACCATCACGAAGGCGCGCTGCGTCGCCACATTGCCGCCCGACAGCGCCAGATAGACCCCCGCCGCCGCGAGCGCGATGATCGCCGCGAGCTTCTTGGTGTTCACCCGCAGCGCCAGCGGCGGGATGAGCGCGAGCCCGTAGCGCAGCGCGGCGAAGACGAAGCCCGTGAGCAGCCCCATGTGCAGCCCCGAAATCGCCAGCAGATGCGAGAGATTGGCCGCGCGCAGATCCTCTGTCGTGGCGCTCTCGATGCCGGAGCGGTCACCGGTGAGGATCGCGGCGGCGAAGGCGCCCGGCTGGCCGGGCATGCGCGCGCGCACCGCCTCGGATATCGCGTGGCGCAGCCGGGTGATGCCGAGCCCGTCACCCGCGCCGGGCGGGGCGAGGGCGAGCACCGGGGTGCGCGTGTAGCCCACGGCACCGAGCCCCTGGAACCACGCCATGCGGCGAAAATCGAAGCCGCCCGGCTCCGAGGGCGGGCTCGGGGCGGAGAGATGGCCGGTGAGGATCACGCGCTTGCCGGGGCGCGGATCGACGAAGCCCTGATCGCCGTGCAGCGAGACGCGCACGCGGGCGGGGCGGCGCTCGGGCGCGATGCGCTCCAGCACGAGGTCGTCGAGCGTCACCCGCATGCGATCGCTCGCCGAGCGGTCCACCTCGACGATGCGCCCCTCGATGGCGCCGTAATAGCGCCAGCCGAGCACCGGCTCGGCGACGGCGTGGCTGCGCCAGGCGGCGAGCAGCACTCCGAGACAGACGAGTGCGAGCGCGGCGAAGATCGGCTGCGCATCCTCGGGGCCGAACCACCAGAGCAGACCGCCCGCGAGCGCCGCGACGGCGAGCGCCGCGAGCGCGGCCCTCCCCGGTTCCTCGGGCAGCGCGAAATACAGCCCGATCCCCACCGCGAGCGCGACCGGGGCCATCGGGAAAAGATGCCCGCGCATGGCCGCGAGCGCCGCCAGCGGATGGCCCAGCCAGCGCACTCTTGTCTCGCCCCCGCGCATTGCCTAAGAACCCTGCGACGACGCTACCGCCGCCATGGTTACCGAAAGGTTAACACCGCATGTCCGACGCTTCCGCGCAGACCGGGGTGGTGACGCGCTTCGCCCCCTCTCCCACCGGGTTCCTGCATATCGGCGGTGCGCGCACGGCGCTGTTCAACTGGCTCTATGCACGCGGGCGCGGGGGCAAGTTCCTGCTGCGCATCGAGGATACCGACCGGGAACGCTCCACCGAGGCGGCCACGCAGGCGATCTTCGACGGGCTGCGCTGGCTCGGGCTCGACTGGGACGGTGAGGCGGTCAGCCAGGCCGCGCGCGCGGACCGGCACCGGGAGGTCGCCGAGGCGCTTCTGGCGGCAGGGCAGGCCTACAAGTGCTTCGCCACCAGTGCGGAAATCGAAA
>PUKW01000344.1 GCA_003550665.1 Paracoccaceae bacterium
ACCTGGAAAAAATTGCCGTCGGGATCGAGGCAGGCCTGAAGGCTTTCAAGGCAAAGGGCGCACCGGCCGCGGCATACAAAAGCGCCGAACCCGATCATGAATATTCTGCGCTTGGAAGGGATTCTGTAGGCCGCCGGATCAAGGAATGAAGCAAAAAGAGCGGCCCGACCGCCGAAACGATCGGGCCTTAACACAAAGGAGATCTCTCTTATGACAAGTATAGCAAAACAACCGGAAAACATCAAGGAAAACTTTGACAAGCTGCTGGCGGGGATCGAAGGAGTAAAGCCGGACGGCAAAGGCGGCCACCTGGCCCGCTGCCCGGCGCATGATGATAAAAACCCGTCCTTAAGCATTAAACAAACGCCTGAAAAGATTCTTTTGCATTGTCATGCCGGCTGCGAAACTTCCGAAATCCTGAAGGCCCTGGGCCTGGACTGGAAGGATTTACGCATTAAAGAGAACCCCGGGAGCTTCGAAATCGTCGAAACGTATGACTACCAGGACGCCGAAGGAAAGCTTGTTTTTCAGGCCGTGAGGGCATTAAAAGACGGCCGGAAATCTTTCTACCAGCGCCGCCCGTCAACTTCAGGGGCCTGGATCAATAATCTTCAGGGGCTTGAACCTATCCTTTACAACTTGCCGGCCGTGATAGAAGCGCCCGAAATTATTATCACTGAAGGAGAAAAGGACGTCGAAGCTTTGAAGCGCGCTGGCTTTATAGCTTCCTGTAATCCTATGGGCGCGGGCAAGTGGCGGCCGGAATATAACGCGGCCCTGCAGGGGAAATTTATCGTTATCATTCCCGACGATGACGGCCCGGGGCGGGGCCATGCCGAAACGATAGCGCGCAGCCTGGACGGGGCCGCAAAAGTAAAGATCGCAAAGCTCCCGAATCCGGACGGGAAACAAGGCTTTGATGTTTCCGATTACCTGGAAGCCGGCGGGACGGCCGAAGCGCTGCGGCAGCTCATCGATGACGCGCCGGAATATAAACCGGGGCCAGCCGGGAAAAGTTGCCAAAATGGCAACTTAAAAACCGAAGCAAAGATAGCCAAGCAAGCGGCAGCTGAACCGGAAGCGCCGGAAAAGACAACTGAACTCGGCAACGCCCGGCGCCTGGCGCGGCTGCATGGGCGGGATCTTCGATACGTGGATCCCTGGGGAAAATTCCTGATATGGGACGGCGCCAGGTGGGCGCTTGACCAGGAAAAAGCGATTGACAGACTGGCCGAAAACGTGGCCCGGGATATCGATCGGCAAAGCGCAGAAACGGCCGACTCAAACGAACGGAAGGAGCTGCGCAAGTGGGCCAGCGCTTCGGAGCGCAAGGCTACAAAAGAAGGCATGTTTGATTGGATAAAAAACAGAATTGCCGCGCTGCCGGATCACTTCGACGCGGATAAATTCTTAATCACGGCGCGAAATAAAACGCTTGAGCTTGACCAGGGGAAGGCCCGGGAACCGGCCCGGGAAGATTTAATCACGAAACGAGCCGACGTCGAATATAAGACCGGGGCCGACTGTCCGGAATTCAAGAAATTCCTGGACATGATAATGAACGGCGAAGCGGAGCTTATAGACTTTTTACAAAAGGCCGTCGGCTATTCAATGACGGGCGCGATTGATGAACGCTGTATTTTTATCCTTTACGGGCCCGGCCGGAATGGAAAAACGACGTTTATTCAAACGATATCCGGGCTGCTTAATGACTACGCGCAGCGGATTCCGACAGAAACTTTACTGGCCCGCCGGACTGAAGGGATCCCGAACGATATCGCGGCCCTGAAGGGAATACGCTTTGCATACGCAGAAGAAGCAAAACAAGGCCGCAGCTTTTCCGAAGGCAAGCTTAAAGACCTGACGGGCGGAACTACGCTCCCGGCCAGGTTTATGCGGGCCGAATGGTTTAACTTCAGGCCTGAATTCAAGCTTTGGCTTTGCACGAATCATAAACCCGTCATAAAGGGAACTGATGACGCTGTATGGGATCGGATAAGGCTGATCCCCTTCAGGGTAAAAATACCCGACGCAAAAATGAAACCGCTGCGCGAAGTAGAAGAAATGTTTAACGCGGAACGCCCGGGGATATTTAACTGGGCGCTCGAGGGCGCGGCCAGGTGGCTTAAAGAGGGCCTGAAGCAGCCCGCGGCCGTCCGGGCAGCCGGGGCGGAATACCGGAACGAAATGGACATAATAGCCGGATTCATAGAGGATCGCGTCGAATTCGATAAACTCAAGGAAGCGACCGTCAAGGAGCTTTACGAAGCTTATTGCGCGTGGTGTGAATCTAACGGGGAAAAACCGATCGGCAAGCGGGATTTCGGCGAACGAATCAGGGAGCGCGGGATCGATCAATACCAGCGGCCGGCCGGCAAAAAAGAAAGGGCATGGCTTGGAATTGGCTTGCTACAGTAACATAAGTAACATAAGTAACACGGTTTCACTATTAAAAATCAGCTGTAATTTCTCACGAGGGTTAATGAAAAAGTCTGTTACTTGTGTTACTTGTGTTACTGGCGTAAAATAAAACAGCGGAAAAACACTGGAAAAACTACGAATAACCGTCACTTAACGGCGGGAAACGGTTACAATGAAACGAAATAAAAACGGCACTTTTGCAAAGGGGAACCCCGGCGGGCCCGGAAATCCGCTTGCAAAGCGCATAAATCAGCTGCGGGCGGATCTAATCGGGGCCGTAACCCGTAAAGATATGAAGGAAATCATAAAAGCTTTATCGGATAAAGCAAAGGACGGGGACGTGATCGCCGCCAGGGAAATTTTTAATAGAATCCTTGGCCGCCCGATTGAGCAGGACATTATCGAAAGGCTTGAAACTCTGGAAAAGAAAATAACCGGGAAATAAACAGGAGGGCTTTATCATGGAATCGTATTCGAAGCGACTGGAAAAAATGGAGAAACAGAACCCCGGGGGCGAGGGGCCGATAACTATCGGGATCGCATTCGTAGAACCTGGCTGCGATCGGCTGAAGGCTCCCGGCGATTGCGAAGGCTGCCCGAAGGAAAAAAAAGGCTGCGAGTATAAGACCGCAGGGCCAACGTTTAAGATCCCTGGAATGAAAAAATAAAAGCTGCGGCGCCGGTTTTGCTTCTTCCCGATAGGCGCTGCGGCGGGCGCCTGGACGTCCGTTTTGAAACCGGTTGTTTTGCGCGGATTCCCGGGCGCCTTATATTTTAAGAAAAACCTCGAAAGAATTAAAATAAACTCAAAAGAACCCCGAATAAACTTGACAAACCTTTTGCTTTTTGCTATATTTAAAGTAGGCAAAACAAAAAAAGGGGGGGGGCGCGAAAATGGAACTGATAAAACAAGCGGAGATTATAAGGCAAGCGGAAAATGAAGAAAGCGCAGACTTTCAGAAAGTATATGACGTGCTTGATATATCGGAAACAACCCGGCAACACTACCAGAGGAATGGAAAATTGTTTTATCGGCACATAAAACAAAACGGCGCAAATTTTAACACTTTCATTAATTACAAGCGGGAACTGGAAGCGCGCCGGGACTTCACACCCGGCACGAAAAACGCTTATTTAACCGCGGCCCGTGTATGGCTGAAGGAACGTCATCGCTGCGGGGCGCTGCCGGCTGATATAACCGCGAACGTCAAAGGCTTCAAGCAGAGCAGAAAGCACAAGCGGCCGGGCCTGAACGGACTGGAGATCCAGGAAGTTTTAACCGCGGCCGCGAACTCGGGGGACTTCCGGGAGCGCGCGATCCTGGCGCTGCTGACATTCCAGGGCCTTCGGCAAATAGAAATATCCCGGCTCGATATAACCGATCTTGACTTAATCACCGGGCAGGCTTTAATCCACGGGAAGGGCAAAGATGACAAAGAACCCGTTTATTTACACCCGGAAACCGTCAGGGCGCTGCGCGGACACCTGGCAGCTGAAGGCCGGAAAAGCGGCCCGGTATTTATCAGCAGAGATCGCGCCAGGCCCGGGAACCGCCTGACAACGCGGGCAATACGTGGAATCATACAGCGCCGGCTTCA
>PUKW01000169.1 GCA_003550665.1 Paracoccaceae bacterium
ATACTCGAGCCGACGCTCCTCGGTCGAGTATTCGAGCGGAACAGTGAAGATTTCGGGCGGTGTGAGCATCTTGGTCTCGAGTGCTATTGGTATGTTCCGGTTGGGCATGACGCGACCGCTGACGGTGCTGCGGCGGCGCCTGAGCGGTGAGGTAGCTATGTGGTCCCGCTAGCCGGGCGCGGCCTGCTCAGTGCCCTGCAAGGCGTCATACGCGGCCTGCAACAGCGGCGAGTGGAGTGCCCTTGGGCGCTTGCCCAGCGGGGGCCGGATCTTCTGCGCTGCCAGGAAACCGAGATAGCCCTCGAGCAGCTTCATGGCGCCCTCCCGCCGGCGACGAATGACACCGACGGAGGCAAACTCACCATAGAGCATCGCCCAATAGCCACGAAGCACCGTCGCGGTGAGTTGCCGCGGCTCGAGATGGCTGTCTTTGTCCTCGGCCCCGTTCGATTTCGAAGGCGCCTCGGTTTCTGGATCGCCATCTTCGCCGGCATGGGCCTTTACGACCTTCGGGCGATATAGCGACGCGGCCAGGATCGCGGCGACCATCTGAAACATCACGAAATCATCGGGCGCCGGGCCGCGCCTAATGAAACCCGGTTTGCCGAGCCGCATGAGCCAGAGCCCGAAATAGACCAGCTCCGCCTGCGGTATGATCCGGTTCTCTGGTCGGCAAGCGCGACAGAGCCGCTTCGGGGTCGGGGTCGCCCAGGGACTCGGGCGCTTCCCGTTGTTCTCCGCCACCAGGCCGAGCGTCAGCGCGTTCACCGCAGAGATGAAATCACGCTCGTCGCGTGCGACGAAGCCGGGAGGGTGGGTCAGCAGCTTGCTGCGTGGCGCGACGTCATCTGCGAGCTTTGCCGCGCCGGACACCGCCCGGATCTCTCCGACCCACATCTCGCTCAGGCGCACCGCATGCGGGCGCCCATTCGGTCGCTTGCCCCCTGCATGGCTCTGCGCCTTGCGCGCGCTGCGCCCTTCCGCCCAGCCTTCATCGTCGATGATCCGCCCGGCGCGGCAAGGGATCTGAGTTCGGGGCACACGCTGCCGGGCGGTAGCGTCGCGCGCAGTCCTTCGGGTCTGGGGGCGGGTGGGTTCACTCATGAACGTCTCGTCCGACGGGGCACACCACCCGGACGCGCTCACCCCGCCGCGGCGCCGGCCCCCGCGTTGGTCGCGGGACGAGCTGCTATACGGCGCAACCTCCTCTATGGCAACAAAAATCTTGCTCCACAAAATCTCCATGGAAGTTCCATGGAAAACCACCGCGGCGGCCGTCAGATCCACGCATTTTCTCGCGCGAGGCAGATGAGGCCAACTCTATCATGACTTATCGCAACCCATTGAGAAGAGACCGAGAATGAGCAAGATCCCCGCCAGCGCCAGCCCCACCGCCCGCTTCCTCGCCGACGCCATCGACGCCTCCGGCAAGACGCAACGTCAGATCGCACGAGAGATCGGCTATGCCAAGCCGAACGTGCTCAGCATGATGAAGCACGGCGAGACCCGCATCCCGCTCGAGAAGATCCCGGCCCTGGCGAAGGCCTGCGATGTCGACGAGCAGCTCTTCATGCGCACCGCATTGCTCGAATACCAGCCCGCCGCCTACAGCGCGCTCATGCGCACTTTCTGGCCGCGCCGGCTGCAGCGCGAGGAGGAGTGGCTCGAGATCTGGCGCCTGGCGACGCTGAACGCGGAGATCAAAATCGACAGCCAGCTTGTCGGGGAGACGCTCGGGCTCCTCGAGGAGGCACGCAAGCGGCAGAAGACGCGGCGAGGGAAGTGAGCGCGGGTGTTGGGGGATCCGGCACCCCCGTTCCTGCAGCGCTGCATGTAGGCGCTCGCGCCTTCTGCGCGCAGCCCTCTCGGGCTTCTTGCCGACCTTGTCTGCGGACATCCTGTCCGCGCTCGCTTCAGCAGCTGGCGCTCGCCACGACTACCTGCAGCGTGCGTCAACCCTCATGCGGCACTGACCTGGATGCGCTTAGCTTCCATCTCCGGGGCCTTCGGCAAGGTTACGGTCAGAACGCCCTCCTTCATGGTCGCCTCAATCTTCTCCATGTCGAACTCGCGCGAAAGCGTAAAGCTGCGTTCCCAGTCGCGGACCTCGTATTCGAGGTAGAGGGCGCTCATGCCCTCCGGCGCATGGTCCTCCACGTCGGCCCGGATCGTAAGCTGCCGCTGCTCGAGCATGATCTCCACGCTCTCCGGGGTCGCACCGGGCATATCTGCCATGAGAACCAAGCCAGCCTGCGTCTCTAGGATGTCGACGCGCGGACGGAAGGTGGGCCGCGATCGGGTCGGTTCGCCGCCGTCACTCTCGGCCGGTAGCTTCTGCTCATCCTGTTCGTCCGGCTCGGCCTTCGGATCCTGATAGGCCTCCTGATTCTTCTTTGGGCGACGTGTCATGGTGTCCTCCTTCAGCCCCGCTTGACCTGGATGCGCTTCGGCTTGTCGCTCTCTGGACGCTGTAGCGACAGGTGCAGCACGCCATCCTTCAAATTCGCTTCAACACTCTCGGAATCGACCGGGAAGGGCAGCGAGAGCGTGCGGGAGAAGTGTCCGCGACCGCGCTCGCGCCGATGAAAGCTCTTCTCACTCGATTCCTCCGAGTCCACAGGGTCTTTGCGTTCGCCGGTCAGCGTTAACGTGTCCCGGTGAACGCTGATTTCCAACTCGTCCTCCGCGACGCCCGGCAGTTCCGACGTGATCGCGACCCCGTCAGCCGTGGCATACACGTTCATCGGCGGGAAGTTCGCTGGTCCCGACGGAAGGGCCGACTGAAAAACCCGATTCACCTCAGAGTGAAGGCGTTGCATCTCCCGGAGGGGATCGCCGCTATAACTGGATCTCTTCAGCATGGTTGTCCTCCATGGGCAGCGTTGAAAGGCGACCTGGACGCAGGCATTAGGCAAGCTCCGGCTGCCGTTGCTGGCGCCGCCCGCCTCTTGGTGATGCGAACGAAAATTTGGCAATGCAGCCTTGAGTCTTTAACATGATAACGCAAACGCAGGGATTGCAGCAATAATAATCACCGTAACAGCGCGTGACTACGCGACCAGCGAAATTCCGCCCATCGCAAACGATGTAGCTCGCCTTGAAGATCTGAAAGTCGTTGCTCCGAAGCGGGGCGCCAAGGCACGCTGCAAGAGCAGCATGATGCGCTCGTTCCGGAGATCGCATCAGCGAACCTGGTTGTCGCTCATCAGGGGTGAGACATGCTGACCTTGCGGAGTCCTCTGGCACGAAAGCTATCGGCCTATGTCGCCCTCACGGACGCAGATCTGGCGACGCTGGCGCGACTTGAAAGGCTTCGCAGGCGCTGCTTTATGCGCGGACGAGAGATGCTCTATGAGGGTGAGGCACATTCATCCGCCTTCATCCTGAGAAAGGGTTGGACCTCTTCCTTCAAGGCCCTGCCTAGTGGCGGGCAACAGATCGTGGACTTCCAGATTCCGGGTGATCTACCGGGGCTGCGCAGCGTGCTCTACCGCGCCGCGGATCACAGTATCGAGGCCGTGACCCTTGTCGAAGCCGCGGAAATTCGAGCATCGGATCTTCAAAACGTTTTCTCCGAGGCCCCACGGATCGCGACTGCGGTGCTCTGGGCCGCGTCGCGCGACGAGGCGATGGTGGTGGAGCACCTGGTCAACCTCGGCCGGCGATCAGCCGAGGAGCGCATGGCGCACTTCCTGCTCGAGTTGGGCGAGCGGCTGAACCTTGTGGGTTTAAGCGGCACGACAGGGTTCGACTGTCCGTTGAGGCAATACCACCTCGCCGATGCACTGGGGTTGAGCCCCGTGCATGTGAACCGCGTCCTGCGGAGATTGCGCGAAGACGGCTTCGTGACCTTCCAAAAGGGGCGCGTGGAGTTTCACGATCTGGCCCGACTCAAGGGTCTCTGCAAGTTCGATACCGCCTATCTCGATCAGAAGGAACCGCTGCTGCGCTGAGACTCCTCGCAGCGAGGCTTCGCTGGCGAGATGGGGGATCGGCTTTTCGGGGCAGACCGTCGCC
>PUKW01000247.1 GCA_003550665.1 Paracoccaceae bacterium
CCCCCTTGCAGGGGGCACAAGACCATCCCAGAATGATATATGGGCACTGGCAAGGGCAAAGCCGGGCCTGGTGTCAATCGCTGTGGAAGGAAAGGTATCTGAATCTTTTGGCCCGACTCTGGCAGAGTGGCTGGCGCAAGGGTCTAAAGGCAAGGCCAATCGCCTTGTTTTCCTTCGCCGGGAGCTGAATTTGAATGAGAAACTTGCCGGCACAATAAGGTATCAGCTTATCCACCGCGCAGGCTCAGCAGTTATTGAAGCCAGGCGCTTCTGCGCATCACATGCTGTTATGCTCGTGCATTCATTCAGCCCCACCCGGGAATGGTTTCAGGACTATGAGGAGTTTGCCTTGCTGCTCCGCGCCGAAGTCGCCGTAAACCGTGTTGTCTATGCTGGAGAGCGGGCTGGTGTACATCTTCATATCGGCTGGATATGCGGGGATGAAAAATATCTGACCTTTTAGCTTGGGCTCATGGTCTCTATCCTGGTGAGAGAACTCGTCGGCCATGACCGGCTATAGTCCCCCGCTAACCCGCTTAAAATCCTTCATTGACTTTTTGCAGCGCATAAGTCAGCACGTAAAAAATGTGCACACAAGTTCCACCTGCGTGCAGTTGAGCAGACATTATGCAGCAATGAAAAAGGTTCTGCCGCCCCAGGCGGGGAGCTTGTTATTCATAGCCACCGGCTCGGTGGATATGAATATTAGATTTCTTCCTCCTGCTCTTCTCTCTGCGAGCCCTGCCTGCCCAGTGAAATAGACGAAGTCTCAGCGCAGCGGATTTCACCGGGGTGTCTCTAGGCGTTCTTAGGCCGGGCGTGAGATATCCTTTTTCTTTACATTGCAAGTACGCTTAAACCGGAAGAACCAAAATTTTTGCTCAATCAAGATGAATACAAAACCATCAAGAACGTCACCCTGCCTGCTGAAGGCGGCACCACTCAGATTGACCATATAATTGTCTCGGAACACGGGGTTTTCGTCATTGAGACCAAGAATATGAAGGGCTGGATTTACGGGCTTAATTGCTGCCTTGACGGTTATAAGGCTACAATGGGAGGAAGTAAGAATGGTTAGACAGTTCAAAGTCATTGTTGAGAAGCATTCAGACGGATATGTTGCCTACCCTTTTGGCCTGAAAGGCGTTGTAGTAGGGGAAGGCGATACTTATGAGCGGAAGCATTGGCTGATGTAAAATCAGCTATAGAAACTGCCCAACAAGGCTAATGCAGCCGACGCAAAAAGTTGCGCGGCTGATTAGCAGCGTTAGGCCACCAGGGGAAAGAAGCGAAATGGCAACCGATCCGAAGAAACAAGCACGAATTGAAGAAGTCCGAGCACTTCTAAATGCATTCTCACAAGAACATCTTTCTTCCGATTCGTCCGACTATGTACACAAGTTGTGGGAGCAGATTGGCAGGAAGCGCACCTTCGTCATTACTGGCGGCAAGAAGGAGATCTGGGCCAGTGCAGTTGTGTACGTGATTGCGCGACTCAACTTCCTCTTTGACCGAAGCAATCCACATTACATGCCGCCCGATGCAATCTGTGATTTTTTCGGAACCAAGAAATCAACGGTCTCTGCCAAGGCCGCCCAAATCGAGAAAGCGTGTCAGATTCGGATGGGTCATGAAGGGTTCTGCTCCCCTGAGATCTCCGATTCCCTCACTTTCGTCGAACTGCCCAACGGCATGGTTTTCACCAAGAAGATGGCGAAAGAGATGGGTATTATGTGAACCAGTAAATCGATGAAGCCGAACCCATAAGGATAGAGTCGACAAGAAAGCCATGAATAGAGGATTTGGCGCGGGATGAACCTGGTCGATCTCTATCTATTGTTCATGAATCCCGGTGTTCCCTGGCAGGGAGTATGGGCAAAGCTTTTCTTAGGATGTTTCAGGAGGGAGGAAATATTCCCATCAGTTCCATTCGAAGTGCTGTTGGAGATCTTTTTTCTTGTAATTACCACCAAAAAATGGTTGCTTGGCCGGAATTTTATTCGATAATGCTTTTCTGATAATACCCAGGGAACAGGATGGGGTCATATTCCTTAGTTGCCAGACAAGAAACATCATTTGTTGAAAGTTAAGATGAGTGATCAAATATCGGAAGTTTTATCCCAGGCTAAGGACCTGGCAAAAAAATACAGAGAGCTTACCGGAAAGCCCCTTGGAATCACTGGCGAGGTCGCGGAATTCGCCGCCGCGGAACTGCTGGGTCTGGAATTGGCTGGTGCGAGACAGGCCGGCTATGACGCGGTAAGACATGTCAACAAGAATACGCAAGTAAAATTCCAGATCAAAGGCAGATGTATTCCGTCTGGAGCCAGTCCGGGCCAGATGCTGAGTAGCATTCACCTCGATCATGAGTGGGATATAGTCATTTTGGTTATAATGGATGAGAATTATGAAGTCTTGTCAATATACGAGGCGGACCGCCCTGCCATAAAAGAAGCGTTGCTGGTTCCTGGTTCAAAGGCACGCAATGAACGTGGTGTTCTATCGGTTGCAAAATTTAAGTCAATCGGCCGCGAGGTTTGGCCAGGGGATGAAACAAATCCAGGGAGATACTGAGAAATGAGCATCCTGACCCATTTTCTTATCGGCCTGGCCCTGCCCTGGGCCTTGCTGCTTTTTTTATCTGTAGATCCGGCGCATTAATCTTATTTTAAGGACCATTTATGAACAGCACAGATGCAAGTGATTCAGGAGTGTCGCCATGGTCACCTTCCCCTGCCTGGTCCGGGTTCGTAAGCAGACTGACATCAGTCCTCCAGAGCTTGCAGGAAGATCAGTTCCTGGTAGTTTCAGTCAAGAAGTCCAGCCTATATGTCCAATTCGCAGCGCAAGGCTACTACGGTCTGCACATGGAGACCACCAGCAATAAGTATCTGGCCGGACAGGAAAAGCTGACAGACAGACAGACCAGAATGCTGGCTGATCTGGGATGGAACCGGCCAACTGATGACAATGAGGATAAAGGCCGGGACAAAGCCTCTGAAGGTTCACCCAACTTTCATATTGATTTTTCAACTCCGGTGTATTTTGATGGTGCTGCTGAACTGGCGGTTAAAACCCTGTCCCTGGTCCATCGGATCCCGCATCCTGGTTACCTTGAATACGAAGCATTCGACTCCGACGGCAATTCCATTCCCATTCCGGACCTTGGATTAAAGCGAATGACAAGGTATGCATCCCCTGATCCTCAAAAGATGCGCCAGGCCTTGTTAACAACAATCCGTGAATTTACCGGACTAAGCAAGCTCGACTATGACCAGAAGGGCAACATGGGGATTCGTTTCGGGAGTGTGTTGATTTTCATCAGCTACATGGAAAAACCCCCGTCAGTCCGCTTTCATTCACCCCTGGTTGTAGAAATAAAAGAAAGCCCTGAACTTCACGTCCGACTGAACGAACTGAACTCCAAAATCTGGTCCATGCATTTTTTCCATAGAAACAATGCGATTCTGGCAGTATCAGACATTCCGGCTGCTCCTTTCTCAGCAGACCATATCATCCAGGCCCTGGCGATGTTTAATGAAATCGCCGACGGCATGGACGACCTTTTGGTAGCGGAATTCGGCGGAAAGACTGCGTTTGCCGGAACAATGCCCACCCTGGTTACACAATGACAGGCTTGGGTCTAATATCTAGGGCCAGATCAATGGAAATCTGATGAACTACCTAAATCTATTGAAGTAATCATAAAGCATATCTCCTTTCATTTTTTACCTGGAGGCAGTCCATGATAAAACCACCACAAGAAGTAATCGATATATTCTTCAAATGGTACAAGAAGGATGTCCATTCAGAAAATGAAGATTATTATCACGAGACGATCACTCTGGACTATCTTTCTGGGTTATCACGGTCTGAATTTATTGAATTTTTTTACAACTTTGCTCATGAAGGCGGCCGTGTTCAAAGTGGTGGTTACAGGACAAGCAAACAATTCCGAGAAACAATAAATAGCCAATACGAACAGTTCCGTCCTTTCATATTGAGTC
>PUKW01000280.1 GCA_003550665.1 Paracoccaceae bacterium
CAGCGCGCCACGCTGGAGGCGCTCGGCTTCACGCTGGAGGGCGGTTACGCCGCCCCGCCGAGCTGGCGGCCCGACATTCACGGCGCGGCCGATCTCGTCGAGGAGGTCGCGCGGGTGGCGTCGCTGTCGAAACTCGAAGGCACGCCGCTGCCGCGCCCGCAGATCGGCGTTCCCGCCCCGGTGCTCACCACGCTGCAGCGGCGCGAGGGCGCGGCGCGGCGCACGCTCGCGGCGCTGGGCTACAATGAGTGCGTGACCTACTCCTTCATCGATGCCGAGGCCGCGGCGCTTTTCGGGGGCGGCAGCGCCGCCGTGCGGCTCGACAACCCGATCTCCTCGGAGATGACGCATATGCGCCCCGATCTGCTGCCGGGGCTCTTGCGCGCGGCGGCGCGCAACCAGGCGCGCGGGCACATGGATCTGGCCTTCTTCGAGGTCGGCCCCGCATTCGCCGGCGGCGAGCCGGGCGAGGAGGCGGTGCAGGTCGCGGGGCTTTTGGTGGGCGCGACGGGGCCGCGCGATCCGCATGGCGCGCGCCGCAGGGTCGATCCCTTCGACGCCAAGGCCGATGCCGAGGCCGCGCTCAAAGCCGCCGGCGCCCCGGCGCGCAGCCAGATCGCGCGCGACGTTCCGGGCTGGTTCCATCCGGGGCGGTCGGGGCTGATCACGCTCGGCCCCAAGCGGGTGCTCGCGCGCTTCGGCGAGTTGCACCCCAAGGTGCTTGCCGCTTTCGACATCAAGGGCCCGGCGATGGGCTTTACCGCGCTCCTCGCCGCCATCCCCGAGCCGCGCAGCCGCACCACCACGCGCCCCGCGCTCACCCTGCACGATCTGCAGCCCGTCGAGCGCGACTTCGCCTTCGTGCTCGATGCCCGCGTCGAGGCGCAGCAGGTCATCAATGCGGCACAGGGCGCGGACAAGACACTCATCGAGGCGGTGTCCGTCTTTGATGAATTCGCCGGACCCAAGGCCGAGGCGCAGATGGGCGAGGGCAAGAAGTCGCTCGCGATCACGGTGCGGCTGCAACCGACCGAGAAGACGCTGACCGAGGAGCAGATCGCCGCCGTCAGCGAGCGCGTGGTCGAGAAGGTCGCGCGCGCGACGGGGGGCGCTCTGCGCAGCTGACGATGTTCAACGATCGCACCGAAGCGGGGGAGAAACTGGCCGAGCGGCTCGCGCAGATGACGCTGCAGGATCCGGTCGTGCTCGCCCTGCCGCGCGGGGGCGTGCCGGTGGCCGCGCCGGTGGCGCGCCGGCTCAAAGCACCGCTCGATCTGCTGATGGTGCGCAAGATCGGCATGCCCGGCGCGCCGGAGGTTGCCGCCGGGGCCGTTGTCGAGGGGGGCGCGCCGGCCTTCAATGACGCGATGCTGCGCGCGATGCGGCTGTCGGAGGCGGATTTCGCGGGCGAGATCGCCGAGAAACGCGCCGAGATCGCGGCGCGGCAATCGCGGCTGCGCGACGGGGCCGAGGCGGTGCCCGTGGCCGGGCGTGATGCGATCGTGGTCGATGACGGCATCGCCACGGGAGCGACGGTGCGCGCGGCGCTCAATGCGCTACGCACGCGCGATCCGGCGCGAATCCTGCTCGCAGTTCCGGTCGCGCCGCCCGACACGCTCGCCGGGCTCGGCGCGCTGGCCGACGAGGTGATCTGCCTGCACACGCCCGACCCGTTTCGCGCCGTCAGCCTGCATTACCGCCATTTCGATCAGACCGATGACGCCACCGTCGCGGCCCTGCTCAAGGCCGCCCGAAACGGAGAAAGCCCATGACCCTCAACGTATACCTGTCCGGCGAAATCCACACCGACTGGCGCGAGCGCATTATCGCCGGGGCCGAGGGGCTCGACGTGACGTTTTCCGCCCCGGTCACCGATCACGCCGCGAGCGATGATTGCGGCGTCGCGATCCTCGGTGCCGAGGACAGCAAATACTGGCACGACCACAAGGGCGCGATGCTCAACGCCATCCGCACGCGCAAGGGCCTCGCCGATGCCGATGTCGTCGTGGTGCGCTTTGGCGACAAGTACAAGCAGTGGAACGCGGCGTTCGATGCGGGCTATGCGGCCGCGCTTGGCAAGGCGCTGGTGATCCTGCAGCCGCCCGAGCACGATCACGCGCTCAAGGAGGTGGACGCCGCCGCCCTCGCCGTGGCGCGCGAGCCCGAGCAGGTCGTGGATGTGCTGCGCTACGTGCTCACCGGGGCGCTGCCGCGCTGAGGCTGGACGCTGCGCCGGCGGCGGGATAATGAGCGCGCATGAGACACAGCCCGCCCCCCTTGCGAATTACCGGCCCGGCGCGCTGAGGCGTGCCGGGACGCGCCCGCCGATTTTTCCGACTTTGTGCAAGGACCGCCGCCGATGTGCGCCGACACGCCCGATTACCGCGACACCCTGTTCCTGCCCAGGACCGACTTTCCCATGCGCGCCGGGCTTCCCAAGCGCGAGCCCGACTGGCTGGCGCTGTGGGAAGAGATCGACGTCTACGGCCGGCTGCGCGAGAAGGCCGAGGCCGCCGATCCGCCGCGCCCGCCCTTCGTGCTGCATGACGGCCCGCCGTACGCCAATGGCCACCTGCATATCGGCCACGCGCTCAACAAGATCCTCAAGGACATGGTGGTGCGCTCGCAGCAGATGCTGGGGCGCGATGCGCGCTACATCCCCGGCTGGGACTGTCACGGCCTGCCCATCGAGTGGAAGATCGAGGAGCAGTACCGCGCCAAGGGGCAGGACAAGGACGCCGTCGACGTCGTCGATTTCCGCCGCGAATGCCGCAAGTTTGCCGAGCACTGGATCGATGTGCAGCGCGACGAGTTCAAGCGCCTCGGCGTGACCGGCAACTGGGCCGCGCCGTATCTGACGATGGACTACCATGCCGAGGCGGTGATCGCCGAGGACTTCATGAAGTTCCTCATGAACGGCACGCTCTACCAGGGCTCGAAGCCGGTGATGTGGTCGCCCGTCGAAAAGACCGCGCTGGCCGAGGCCGAGGTCGAGTATCACGACCGCAAGACCGAGGCGGTGTGGGTGAAGTTTCCCGTGGTTGCCGGGACGACGGGGGATGCGTCGGGCGCGCATGTCCTGATCTGGACCACCACCCCCTGGACGATCCCGCAAAACCGCGCGGGCTGCTACGGCGCTGAGATCGAGTACGGGCTCTACGAGGTCATCGATACGCCGGAGGAATGCTGGGCCAGTATCGGCGACAAATACATCATCGCCGATGCGCTGGCCGAGGAGTGTTTCGCCGCGGCGCGGCTCGAGCCGGGGATGACCCGCCGGCTGCGCGATGTGTCCGTCGATGACCTTGCCGCGCTCACCCTCTCCCATCCGCTGCGCGGCACCGAGGCGGGCGGCGAATGGGATTTCGACGTGCCCATGCTGCCGGGCGATCACGTCACCGACGACGCGGGCACCGGCTTCGTGCACACCGCACCGAGCCACGGCGATGACGACTATGCCATCGGCCGCGCGCACGGCCTGAAGATGACGCACAACATCCTCGACGACTCGTCTTTCCGCCCCGATCTGCCCTTCTTCGGCGGCGAGCGGGTGATCCGCGAGGATGGCAAGCCGGGCGGGGCCAATGGCGCCGTGATCGCCAAGCTGATCGAGACCGGCGCGCTGATCGCGAAGAAGCGCATGACGATCTCGGATGCGCATTCCTGGCGCTCCAAGGCGCCGGTGATCCGGCTCAACCGGCCGCAATGGTTCGCCGCGATCGACACGCCGCTCGATGACGGGCTGTCGGGGCCGACCGGGCAGGACACGATCCGCGGCCGCGCGCTGCACTCGGCCGACCGGCTTGTACGCTTCACGCCGCAGTCCGGGCGCAACCGGCTCCATTCGATGCTCGAGAACCGGCCCGACTGGGTGCTCTCGCGCCAGCGCGCCTGGGGCGTGCCGCTCACCGTGTTCGTGAAGCATGGCGCGAAGCCCGAGGATGCGGACTTCCTGCTGCGCGACCCGGAGGTGAACCAGCGTATCGTCGCGGCGTTCG
>PUKW01000084.1 GCA_003550665.1 Paracoccaceae bacterium
CGCGACCGCGGCAATTCTCGCTGTCACGCTGAATGTGCCGGCGCGGACCGGCGATGTTGTCGCCTGGCGCCTCGGCGAAGAGCTCGAGCGTAGCCCGTACGGCGAGTGGCGGTTGCATTGGGCACAGCAGAAGACGGGCGTGCGGGTCGATGCGGGCACGCTCTGGCGGGAAGTCGGCGCGGTGCTCGACGCGCATCTGCTCGGGGGGCATGCGCCGCGGTATGCGCTGAGCAGATATAATGCGCTGCAAAGCATGAACTGGCTCAGCCTCGAGCCCGAGCGATACGCATCACGGTGGCCCAGCGAGCAGGTCAAGCGCGCGGTCGGGGTGCCACTGCACGATCTGCGCACGCTCGCGGCCGACTACCTGCGGCTGCATGATCCGCAGAGCGCACCGGACGTTGTCAGCGCACTTCTGGGGCATTCGACGGCAGATGCGGGTGCGGCATATACAGCCCTATGTGTGGACACGGCTGCGCAGCGCGAGCTCGCGCGGATCCGGGCCGCCTTGCGCGCTCCGGGGTCATCCGATCACCGGTTCCGATAACATCCGATCAGTGATTCCGATTTGATCCGATCACCGTTTCCGGGACATCCGATCACTTGGGTGTTCCGGCCGGGACGCGCGTCGTTGGGCGATCGTGCAACGGGTTAGCCTTGTGCCTGTAAAGCAGCTGCAAGGAGCCCAGGATGAGACGATTGCCAATGCGGAAGATTTCCGAAGTCCTTCGGATGAAGGCGTCCGGGCTGTCGACCCGGAAGATTGCGGCGAGCCTGTCGATCGGTCAGGCGACGGTGGTTGAATATCTCAAGCGCGCCGAGCGAGTGGGGCTGTCCTGGCCGCTCCCCGAAGGCACGACCGAGGCGGACCTCGAGCGCCGGTTGTTCGCACCAACGGGGGGCGAGCGGCGGCGCGGTCTGGCGGAGCCGGACTGGGCGGCGGTCCACCGCGAGTTGCGGCGCAAGAATGTCACGCTCTCGCTGCTGTGGGAGGAGTATCGCGCCGCACATCCTGATGACGGCTATGGCTATAGCCGCTTCTGCGAGCTCTACCGCCGCTGGGAGGGCCGGCTGTCGCCGGTGATGCGCCAGCACCATGTCGCGGGCGAACGCGTTTTCGTGGACTATGCCGGCCACACGGTGGAGGTCGTCGACGCCGAGACCGGGGAGGTGCGCCAGGCGCAGGTCTTCGTGGGTGTTCTGGGCGCATCGAGCTACACCTATGCTGAGGCAACCTGGACCCAGACCCTGCCGGACTGGATCGGGGCGCATGTCCGGATGCTGGCATTCTTCGGCGGCGTGCCCGGGCAGGTGGTCAGCGACAATCTCAAATCCGGTGTCACCAGGGCGTGCTTCTACGAGCCCGGCCTCAACCGGACCTATGCCGATATGGCGGCGCATTACGATACAGCCGTCATTCCCGCGCGGCCGCGCAAACCCCGTGACAAGGCCAAGGCGGAAGTCGGCGTCCAGGTCGTCGAGCGCTGGATCCTCGCGCAGTTGCGCAAGCGGCGGTTCTTCTCGCTGGCCGATGTGAACGCAGTCATCTCGACGCTGCTGACGAGGCTCAACGACAAGGTCACCCAACACCTTGGCGCCAGCCGCCGGACCCTGTTCGAGCAGTTGGACAAGCCCGCGCTGAAGCCGCTGCCGGCGACGCCCTATGAATATGCCGAATGGCTGGAGCGGCGAGCCGGACTCGACTACCACGTCGAGGTCGGGAAGCATTACTACTCGGTCCCGCATCAGCTGCTGAAGAAGGCCCTTTGGGCGCGCCTCACCGCCGGCACCGTCGAGATTTATCACGACGGCGAACGTGTTGCTTCCCATGTCCGGAGCTCGGGCAACCGCCGGCACACCACCGTGCCCGAGCACATGCCCGCAAGCCATCGTCGCCATGCGGGCGTCACGCCAGGCGAGATCCGCCGCCGTGCCGCACGAGTGGGCCCGAACACCGCCGCGCTGGTGGAGCAGATCCTGCACGCCAAGACCCACCCCGAACAAGGTTTCCGTGCCTGCCTCGGCATCGTCCGGCTCGCCCGCCCGCACGGGCATGAGGCCATCGAGGCCGCCTGCGAACGCGCCACTGAGATCGGTGCGCTGTCCTACAGCTCGGTAAAATCGATCCTCAAGAACAACCTGCATCGCCGACGGCCCCGAGAGCCCGCGGAGGGGCCGGCGATCACCCACCACAACATCCGCGGCGCCAACTACTTCCACTGAGAAAGGGCCCGAGCATGCTCGACCACCCCACCCACCAGCGGCTGCGTGACCTCAAGCTCGACGGCATGGCTGACGCATTCGCCGAACTCAAGCAGCAACCCGATGCCGCCACGCTCAGTCATGCCGAATGGCTCGGCCTGCTGATCGATCGCGAGGCCACGAACCGCAGCACCAAACGCTATCAGACCCGGATGCGGGCCGCGAAACTGCGCCATGTCGGCGCCGCCATCGAGGACGTCGACTATCGCACGCCGCGACAGCTCGATCGGGACATGTTCCGCCAGCTCGCGCAGGGCGACTGGATCGCAAAAGGGCAGAACCTGATCATCACCGGCCCCTGCGGTGTCGGCAAGACATGGCTCGCCTGCGCCCTCGGACAGAAGGCCTGTCGCGACGGCAGGAGCGTCCTCTATCGCCGTCTGCCGCGCCTCTTCGCCGAGCTCGAACTCGCCCATGGCGATGGAAGCTTCCCGCGCCTGTTCCGGCAACTCGTCCGCGCCAACCTGCTGATCCTCGATGACTGGGGGCCTGACCGGCTGACCGCGCCGCAGCGACGCGATCTCATGGAAATCGTCGAAGACCGCTACGGCACCGGCTCGATCATGCTCACCAGCCAGCTGCCTGTTGACGCATGGCACGATGTCGTCGGCGAGCCGACATTCGCCGACGCCATACTCGATCGGATCGTCCACAACGCCCACAGACTGCCCCTCGACGGCGCGTCAATGCGAAAGCAACAGACATGATCCGCGCCCAGCTTACCGCCGCGCGCGCCGCCGCGCCAGCGCTATGGGGCGCGCTTGGCGGCGCGCGCGGCTCCGAAGGCTCTAATACCCCGGCGCTTGACCGGACCAGCCCGAGGAGACATTACCAAACCACGCCCGACGGCGTCATCTCGGGGTGATCGGATACTCCGGAATGGCTGATCGGATGTCGCCGGAACAGGTGACCGGATCTGTCGGAATGCGCAGTCATGGACAACCTGATCGACCAGCCCGATGCGTTCGCTCTGTATCATCTTCTCCAACGCTGGCACCGCAATGGATCAACTTTCGCCATAGCCCCAACCGCAATGAGCACGGCGGGCAACCCGCCATGGCATCGCACCCGCATCACTCGAGCCCGCGATGTTTTGCTAGAGCGCGGCTACATCAAGGAACTCAGAGCCCCGATCCGCGGGCGTCGAGCCGGCCGATACCAATTCGCCGCGCAAATGCCGGATTCCGGCAAAGATCATTGTACACCCTTCCCCCCCGGGGGTGCAGGAGAAAGAAGGTTGGCTTGAGCCGAGCAACCGGCTGGCCACATAGGCAAGGGAGCAGACGTAGGTCGTTGCGGCCGTCACGCGGCCTCGCTGTGCGGCTGGACTGCGGGCTTCCAGTTCCACGGCAGCAGCTCGTCGAGGCGGTTGCTCATGTGATCGTGGATCCGGTCGAGGACATCGGCGAGGTAGGCTTGTGGATCGAGGCCGCTCATCTTCTCACTCTAGATGAGCATCATGGCGCGCGCCAAGGTTTCGCCGCCCGTGTCCGATCCGGCAAACAGCCAGTTTTTCCGCCCGACACCGACAGGGCGCATGGAACGCTCGGCTACATTGCGGCGCGACAAACAAGGTGAGAGTCGCATTGCCGCGCCTGAACTGTTCCTGAAGATAGTGCCATTGCATCATTAGAAATGTTCCCGGAGCAATTCTGTCCGGGGGCAGGCATGAGGCGGATCAGCATGGGAACGAGGGACGAAA
>PUKW01000189.1 GCA_003550665.1 Paracoccaceae bacterium
TACTGCGGCGACCAGGTCACCGCGGAGCCCGAGCACCTCGACGAGGGGCTGTGCCGGATGAAATACACCTTCCCGGACAACTCCGAATACACCCTCAACATGTGCCCGATCCGCAAGAATTATGTCCGCCGCCTGCTGCACGAGGCCGGGTTCGAGCGCGTTCGCACCTACGGTGACTTCCAAGAGACCTATGCCGAGAACGAACCCGATTTCCTGATCCATGTTGCCGAGAAATCCTCGCTGCACCTCGTGCGCTGGGGCGGCACCGTCGCCGAGGGCGAGTCCGATATCCGCGAGGTCGCTGAAGACTATTACGACAGCGACGACGCCGATACCTTCTACTCCACGATCTGGGGCGGCGAGGACCTGCATGTCGGGCTCTACACGGTGAGCAACGACATCCGCACCGCGTCGGACGCCACGATCGAACGCATGGCCTCCAAGCTACCCAATCTCGAGCCGGGGGCGAAGATCGTCGATCTGGGCTCGGGCTATGGCGGCGCGATGCGCCAGCTTGTCAAGAAGTTCGATGCGCGTGCCGTGGGCCTCAACATCTCGGCGGTGCAGAACGACTACAACCGCAAGAAGATCCGCGAGGCCGGGCTCGGCGATCGCATAGAGGTGCGCCACGGCGTGTTCGAGGATGTGCCCGCCGAGGAGGACAGCTTCGACATCGCCTGGAGCCAGGACAGCTTCCTGCACTCCGATCAGCGCGAAAAGGCGCTGGCCGAGGCGTGGCGCGTGCTCAAGCCGGGCGGTTACCTGATCTTCACTGACCCGATGCAGGCCGATGACGTGCCCGAGGGCGTGCTTCAGCCTGTCTATGACCGCCTGCAGCTCAATTCGCTTGGCTCCATGCGCTTCTACCGCCACGCGGCCGAGGCGCTCGGCTTCGAGACGGTCGAGCAGGAGGATCTCACGCACGAGCTGCGTTCGCACTATGCCCGTGTGCGCGAGGAGATGCTCGCCAATTACGACAAGCTGGTCGATGCCGGCACGTCGAAGGGCTATCTCGACAAGATGGCGGTCGGCCTGCAGCACTGGGTCGACGCGGCGGATGCCGGCCATCTGAGCTGGGGCATCCAAGTGTTCCGCAAGCCGGCCTGAGTGGAGCATCGCGGGCGCCCGCGCGGCGGGCGCCCACCCAAGAGGCCGATGGACGAAGCAACCGAGGACAGAGCAATGACTGCAACCGGCAAAGCACCGGATCGACGGGCGAATGTCTCGTTCGAGCTGTTTCCCCCCAAGACCGACAAGGGCATCGAGAATCTCGGTGCCGTCGTCGACCGCCTGATGGGGGCGGAGCCGGGGTATTTCTCTGTCACCTACGGGGCAGGGGGCGGCACCCGCGTCAACACGCATCGCGTGGTGGACTTGGTGCGCGCGCGCACCGGTGTGCCGGTCGCCCAGCACCTGACCTGCGTGGGCGCGACGCGCGCCGAGATCGATGCGCAGGCGCAGGCGCTGTGGGATGACGGCATCCGCAAGATCGTGGCGCTGCGCGGCGATCTGCCCGAGGGCGAGACCCTGCCCGAGGACGGCTATGCCGACGCCTCCGAGCTCGTCACGGCGCTGCGCAAGGTCGGCGATTTCGACATCTCCGTCGCCGCCTACCCCGAGCTGCACCCCGAATCGCGCGGCGAGCAGGCCGAGCTCGACTATCTCAAGCGCAAGTTCGACAACGGCGCGAGCCGCGCGATCACCCAGTTCGTGTTCGACACCGACACGATCCTGCGCTTCGTCGACCGCGCCCGCGCCCACGGCATCACCCAACCGATCGTGCCGGGGATCATGCCCGTGCATAACTTCGCCACGCTCAAGCGTTTCTCCGCGGGCTGCGGGGCGAGCATCCCCGACTGGATGGAAGAGACCTTCGACGGGCTCGACGAGTCGCCCGAGATGCGCGCCATGGTCGCCGCGAGCGTCGCCACCGAGCAGTGCCGCCGGCTGATGGACGCGGGGATCAACGAGTTCCATATATATACGCTGAACAAGGCCGATGTGACGCTGGCGCTGTGCCGCGCGCTCGGCCTGCCGGTCGAAATTCCGGCGCAGGCGGCGGCGTAACAAGGAATCCTGTCTATGGCTGATATCAGCAAACTCGAAGACATCGCCCGCGAGCGCATCCTCGTGCTCGACGGGGCGATGGGCACGATGATCCAGAACGAGAAGCCGAGCGAGGACACCTATCGCGGCGCGCGGTTCAAGGATCACGCCGGCGAGGTCGGGGGCAACAACGAGGTCCTCAGCCTTACCGCGCCCGACATGATCCGCGAGATTCACCGCCAGTTCCTCGAGGCCGGCGCCGACATCCTGACCACGAACACCTTCGGCTCGAACGCGATCAGCCAGGCTGATTACGATATGACCGACCTCGTCGAGGAGATGAATGTCGAGTCGGTGCGGCTGGCGCGCGAGGCGATCGAGCAGGTCGACACGCCCGACCGGCCGCGCTTCGTCACCGGCGCCATCGGCCCGACCAACCAGACCGCGAGCATCTCGCCCGACGTCAACACCCCCGGCTTTCGCAAGGTCAGTTTCGACGACCTCGCCAAGGCCTACGGCGAGGCCGCGCGCGGGCTCATCAAGGGCGGCGCGGATCTGATCCTGCTGGAGACGATTTTCGATACCCTCAACGCCAAGGCCGCGATCTTCGCGATCGAGACGCTGCGCGACGAGGGCCATGACGTGCCGCCGCTGATGATCTCGGGCACCATTACCGACCGCTCCGGGCGCACCCTGACGGGGCAGACCCCTGAGGCGTTCTGGACCTCGGTGATGCATGCGCGGCCGTTTTCCGTGGGGCTCAACTGTGCGCTCGGCGCCGACGAGATGCGCCAGCACATCCGCACCCTGCACGAGGTCGCCGACACCCGCATCAGCGCCTATCCAAATGCCGGGCTGCCCAACGAGATGGGCGGCTATGACGAAACCCCGGAGGAGACCGCGTCGCATCTGGGCGAGTGGGCCGATTCGGGGATGGTCAATATCGTGGGGGGGTGCTGCGGCACGACGCCCGATCACATCGCCGCCATCGCCGCCGCGGTCGCGGGCAGGGCGCCGCGCAAGATTCCGGCGCGTGCCGAGCGGATGCGCCTGTCGGGGCTTGAGATGTTCGAGGCCAAGGGGGTCGCGTGATGGATATCAGCAATTTCATCAATATCGGTGAGCGAACGAACGTGACGGGCTCGGCCCGGTTCAAGAAGCTCATCATGAACGAGGACTATGACACGGCCCTCGAGGTCGCGCGCCAGCAGGTCGAGAACGGCGCCCAGATCATCGATGTGAACATGGATGAGGGGCTGCTCGACTCGGAGCAGGCGATGAAGGATTTCCTCAACCTGGTCGCCTCCGAGCCCGACATCTCGCGCGTGCCGATCATGATCGACAGCTCGAAGTTCGAGATCATCGAGGCGGGGCTGAAATGCGTGCAGGGGCGCGCGATCGTCAACTCGATCTCGCTCAAGGAGGGCGAGGAACCGTTCCTCGAGCAGGCGCGCATCATCCGCCGCTACGGCGCGGCCGTGGTCGTGATGGCCTTCGACGAGAACGGCCAGGCCGAGACCGCGCAGCACAAGTACGAGATCTGCCGGCGTTCCTATGACCTGCTCACCGAGAAGGCCGGCTTCGATCCGTGGGACATCATCTTCGATCCCAACATCTTCGCGGTCGCCACCGGCATCGAGGAGCACAACGACTATGCCAACGCCTTCTTCGAGGCGATCAAGCTGATCAAGGCGGACATGCCGCACACCCACATCTCGGGCGGGCTGTCGAATGTCTCCTTCAGTTTCCGGGGGAACAACCCGGTCCGCGAGGCGATGCATTCGTGCTTTCTGTATCATGCGATCCCGCTCGGGATGAACATGGCGATCGTCAATGCCGGGCAGATCACCGTCTATGACGACATCCCCGACGAGCTGCGCGAGCATGTCGAGGACGTGCTGTTCAACCGGCGCGACGA
>PUKW01000293.1 GCA_003550665.1 Paracoccaceae bacterium
CGTTCGAAGTTCTATCGGATGTGGCTTGCCCATCTGTGACCCCAATATCTGCCTCAAGGGACGGGAACCACATCATGGCCGATCCGCGAATCCTGAATCCGAAAGGAAGCGACGCGCTCTAATTTGCAGCTGCGTCCTTCGGCGGGGCGCTCACCGCCTCGAGTTCGGCGTTGAGCGCCCCGCCGAGGAGCACCACGAAGGCGCTGATATACAGCCACATGAGCAGCGCGATCACCGCGCCGATCGAGCCGTAGACCTCGTTGTAATTGCCGAAATTCGCGAGGAACTGCGAAAACGCCACCGAGGCAAGTGCCCACAGCAGCACCGCCACGATCAGCCCGGCCGAGATCCACGGCGTGCGGCGTCCGCCGCGGTTCGGGCCGAAGCGGTAGAGCAGGGCGATCCCGAACACCACCGCCGCGATCGCCACGCTCCAGCGCACGGCGTTGAGCAGGACCGACTCGAACCCTCCGAGCGGTATGAACGCCAGGATCACCGGAAAGACGAGCAGCGCGAGCAACGACACGATCGCGACCCCGATCATCACCACCGTCAGCAGCATCGCGATGAACAGGTCCCGGACCCCGCCACGATGGTCGGCGCCGTGCATCGTCGTCAGTCCGCGGATCATGCCGTTGACGCCGAGCCGTGCCGACCACAGGGCGACCAGCATCGATAAGAGCGTGGTCACGCCGAGGGTGCTTTCGGTCGTGGAAATCAGCCGGTCAAGCTGACCCTGCAGGAGCACGAAGGCTTCCTGGGGGACGAATTCGCGGATGACCTCCATCTGCGATTCAATGAAAACTGGGTCGGCGAAAAACCCGAACATGGCAATGATCGCGGCTGTCGCGGGAAACAGCGACAGCATCGCGTAGAAAGCCACGCCCGCCGCAATCAGCCCCAGGTTGCGCTCACCGATCGCTCGCCACACCCCGGCGAGTGCGGCCATCCATTTCAGAACGCGCGGTGCCAGTGCGCCGTCCTCCTTTCGCGTGGAGTCACTTCCGGATCAGGAGATCGTCCAGCGCCTTGCCCTTCTCGAGATGCGCGATGACCCATTTGGGTTTGCGGCCGCGCCCGGTCCAGGTCATTTCCGGATTGTCCGGGTTGGCGTATTTGGGTGGCACGGGCTTGCGCATCTTGCGCGCCTCGGTCGTCAGTTCGGCAAGCGAGAAACCCTTCTCGCGCGCGACTTCCTCGAGTTCGGCGAGCGCCTGTTTCTTCTGGCGATCCTTGAAGGTATCGATCGCCTGCTCCACGCGCTTTTTGAGTTGCTTGAGCTCCTTGAGCGAAAGCTCGTCCAGGTTGATATTCGTCATGAGGGCCCCGGCATTTTCAGTGTCTGGATTTCCAGTATTCCAAAAACCGGATTATTCGCAAGCAATAAATTTAAAGGCTTCTGCGCGCGGCCCGTTTTTAGGGCCGCGCGTTCGCATGTTTCGGCCATTCGGTCGGGTCAGCTCAGCGGCACCACGCAATCGCAAATGCGCAGCCTGACCCGCGTCCCGGTATCGATCTGCGCGCCAGGGCCGCTGATGACAAGCATGCAGGTTTCGCCCTCCTGCACCCAATAGAGCTGGTCATGGCCGCGAAATTCGCGGCCAACGATTGCCGCGGGTCCGTTCGGGTCGGGCTCGAGCATGATCTGTTCGGGGCGCACCGCGAGGCGCACTTCGCCATTGGCCGCACGCGACAGAGGCAGACGGCCGAGCGCGGTTTCCGCATCCATACCGTCGGCATTGCCGGTGACGATGTTGGAGCGGCCGAGGAAGCTGGCCACGAACGCGTTTGACGGATTGCGGTAGATCTCGTCGGGGGTGCCGATCTGCACGACGCGCCCCGCCGCCATCACCGCTATCCGGTCCGCAAGCGCGAGCGCCTCCTCCTGATCGTGGGTCACGAGGATCGCGGCCGAGCCCGATTTCTTGAGCAGCTCGCGCACCTCCTGGCGGGTCTCGACGCGCATCGCGGTGTCGAGATTGGAGAACGGCTCGTCGAGCAGCACCAGCGGCGGCGCGGGTGCGAGGGTGCGCGCCAGCGCGATGCGCTGCTGCTGGCCGCCCGACAGCTCATGCGGCTGGCGCGCAGCGAGCTCCTCGAGCCCGACGAGCCGCAGCATCTCGCGCGCGCGCGCCTCGGCATCCGCGCGTGCCATCCCGCGCAGCCCGAAGCGCACATTCGCGAGCACGTCGAGATGCGGAAACAGCGCGTAATCCTGAAAGACGAAGCCGATGCCGCGCGCCTCGGGCGGCAGGCGGGTGATGTCGCGCCCGCGCAGGGTGATGGTGCCCCTGTCCGGGATCTCGAAGCCGCCGATCATGCGCAGCGTCGTCGTCTTGCCGCAGCCCGAGGGCCCGAGCAGCGCGATCAGCTCGCCCTCGCCCACGGTGAGCGAGACGCGCTCCACCGCGGCGGGGGCGTCGTCGTCGGTGAAGTGCTTGCGCAGCCCCTCGATCTCCATGAGCACCTGCGCCGGGCGCTGGCGGTAGCCCAGCGGCGATGCGTCCGCCGGCATGCGGAAATCGAGGCTTGCAGGGCGATTCATCGTGAGCCTCCGGCCTTGTTGTCGTGGCGCAGGATAAACCCGACGAAAAGAGCTGAGAATACCATGATCGCGGCGGCGAACGGCGCGGCCTGCAGCAGCATGCCCTCGGAGGTGCGCGAGAACATGGTGATCGCGAGCGGCCGAAAGCCGGTGGGCGCCAGCAGGAAGGCGATCGGCAGCTCCTTCATCGCGATGACGAAGACGAGCACCATCCCCGCCACCACGCCGGGCCGGATCGTCGGCAGCGTGACGCGCCGGAAGGTCTCGGCCGGGCCCAGCCCGAGGGCGCGCGCAGATTCCTCCATCGACGGGCGCGCCTGGTAGAGCGCCGAGCGGATCGGCCCCAGCGCCAGCGCGAGGAAGGCGAGCGCGTAGGCGGTGACCAGCAGCATATGCGTCTGGTAGAGGAACGGCGCTGCGCGCAGCGCGAAGAACACGAAGGCCAGCGCGAAGGCGAGCGGCGGCACCGCATAGCCCACGAAGGCCAGCCGGTTGATGAGGCTCGACATGGGCGAGGGGTGGCGCACCGCGAGCCAGGCCACCGGCATCGCCATCGCCGCCGCCAGCACCGCCGCCGGTGCGGCCACCGAGAGCGACTGGCCGAAACTCTGCACGAGGTCGGGCAGCTGCGCGACGATCGGCGAGCGCGACATCCAGAAGGTAAGCACCGAGACCGGCAGCCCGATCGACATCATCGCGACGGTGCCGACAAAGGCCCAGCCCGCGATACGCCCCCGCCGGCCCAGCGGCGTGCGCCGCGGCCCGGCCCCGGCCCCCGAGCCGGTGCGCGCATAGGACTGGCGCTCGCGCAGCCGCGACTCGCCCCACACGAAGACGAGCGCGATCACGATCAGGATCAGCGACAGCCAGGAGGCATAGACGCGGTCGAACGCGGCCGAATACTGGGTGTAGATGGTGTAGGAGAAGACTTCGAACCGCATCAGCGCAACGGCGCCGAAATCGCCGATGGTATAGAGCCCGATCACGAGCCAGCCCGCGCACAGCGCCGGGATCAGATGCGGCAGCATCACGCGGCGGAACACCTCGCCGCGCCCGCAGCCGAGCGCGCGCGCGCTCTCCTCGAGGCTCGCATCCAGCCCCTGGAACGCCGCGCGCAGGTTCAGGTAGAGATAGGGGAAGGTGTAGAGCGTGAGCGCCAGCGTCGCGCCGAACCAGCCATAGGGCCGCGGAAAGGTAACCCCGAAGATCTCGGCCATGAAGCCGTAATTGCCTGACAGCCCGATCAGCGCATAGGCCATCACGTAGCCCGGCACCGCCAGTGGCAGCACCGCGAGCACATTCGCCACCCCGCGCGCGGGCAGGTCGGTGCGCGTGGTCAGCCAGGCCAGCGGCAGCGCGATCAGCGTGGCGAAGACGAGCACGCCGCCGGTGAGCGCCGCCGTGTTGACGAGCAGCCA
>PUKW01000313.1 GCA_003550665.1 Paracoccaceae bacterium
CCAGCCCGGCGTGGCGCTGCGCTCACCTTTGCGCCGCCAGTGCCCATCGGCGCGGCGTCTCGAAGTGCCCTGTCACCCGCGCGCTGCACGGGGTCACGGTGCCCGACCTCCATGGCGGACGCCCGCGCATCCTTAGCGCGCGGAACGGCCGGATGCGCGACCCGCCCGGCGCATTTTCCGGCCCGCTGTTGCCGGGTCCGCGCAATGGCCGTGCTGGTCGGCGCCCGGCCGCGCCCCATCTAGGTCAGAGCGATCCTCGATGCGGAGACAGGAAGGGCATGGTGCGCGACGGAGGCGATGATCACGACTGGCCGGTGCCCGTGGGGCGGTTGGGTCGCATGCTGCGGCTGGGCGGCATGACCTCGGGCATCATGGGCGGCATGGTGGCCAGCGGCGCGCGTCAGATTGCGCAGGGCAATCGTCCGAGCCTGCAGGAGGCGCTGCTCACGGCCCAGACCGCGCAGCGGGTGACGCGCGACCTGCGGTCCTTGCGCGGCGCGGCGATGAAGCTCGGGCAGATGCTGTCGATGGATAGCGGTCTCGTCCTGCCGCCCGAGATGAGCGAGATCATGGCCGCGCTGCGCGACGACGCGCGCCACATGCCGCCCAAGCAACTGCAGGGCGTGCTCAATGCCGAATGGGGCAGCGGATGGCAGCGTCATTTCGCGCATTTCGATGTCCGCCCCTTCGCGGCGGCCTCGATCGGGCAGGTGCACCGCGCCCGCACGCGCGACGGGCGCGACCTCGCGATCAAGGTGCAGTATCCCGGCGTGCGTGCCAGCATCGACAGCGATATCGACAACGTCGCCGCGCTCTTGCGCCTGCCCGGATTGATCCCGCGCGGCATGGACCTCGCGCCCATTCTCGCGCAAGCCAAGCAGCAGCTGCATCGCGAGGCCGACTACGCGGCGGAGGCGGAAAACCTGCGTGCCTTCCGGTGCCTGCTGATGGACTCCGATACCTTCACGCTGCCCGAGCTGCACACCGATCTGAGCACGCCGCAGGTTCTGGCGATGTCCTATATCGACGGGCAGCCGCTCGAAGCTCTGGGCACGGCGCCGCAGGAGCGCCGCGACGATGTGGCGCGCGCGCTGATCGCGCTGGTGCTGCGCGAGTTGTTCGAATTCCGGCTGATGCAGACCGACCCGAACCTCGCCAATTACCGCTTCAATCCCGCGACGGGGCGGATCGTGCTGCTGGATTTCGGCGCGGTGATGCCGGTCGATGCCCGGATGGCGCAGGATTTTCGCGACCTGCTCGACGCGGCACTGACCGCGGACCCGGTGCGGACCCGCACGGCGATGCAGAAGGTCGGTTATTTCGGCGCCGGGACCGCGCCGCATCACCGGGCGCTCATCATGGAGATGTTCGACACCGCCATGGCCCCGCTGCGACAGGACGCGCCGTTCGATTTCGGCGATGCCGATCTGATCAGCCGGCTCCAGCGCATGGGCACCGCCCTCGGCACCGATCGCGACCTGCAGCATGTCCCCCCCGCCGAGACGCTGTTTCTGCATCGCAAGATCGGTGGCATCTATCTTCTGGCGGCCGGGCTCAGGGCCCGTGTCGCCCTGCGACCGCTGCTCGAACCCTATCGCGGGGGTGACGGCCGTTGAAATGATCGCGCCGCTGAGGCACCTGGACTTGCATGCCGGTTCGATCGATGATGGCCGCATGATCGCGCGATCCGGCGGTCCGCTCGGCCAGAGCATGTTGCGCAAGTCCGGGGAACGCTTGCGCCCTTGTTGAGCATGCGGCGTCGGAAGGTTCGTGGCGGCGCGTGACTGCCTGTGCACGCGCCGCGCTCTCGATGGTTTCCCGGCAGGGCCCCATCTGCTACGCCTGTCAGGCGCGACGCGTGCATGGCGATGCCAGGCGGCTTTGCACCGCGCAGGGCAATTGCAGTAGGAAGATCCAGTGCTGTCAGAGAAGGCCACCATGGACGAGCCGGAACTCCGCGATCTCCTCGAAGCGGATGAAACCGAGATGAGTGTCGTGATCTCGGACCCGTCGCTGCCGGACAATCCGATGATCTATGTGAGCGACGAGTTCGAAACACAGACCGGATACAGGCCCGAGGAGGCGATCGGGCGCAACTGTCGGTTCCTGCAGGGCCCGGACACCAGCCCCGATGCCATCGAGGCCATCAGATACGCCCTGCGTGCCGAAACACGCTTCACGATCGATCTGTTGAATTACCGCAAGGATGGCTCGGCATTCGTGAATCGGCTGCGGATCCGCCCGATCTATGATGCAGATGGGCGGCTGATCTTCTTTGCGGGCGCACAGAACCCGGTTTAGAGTGCGACGCGCTCATTCGCATTCACGCGACGCCCTTGATGCGAAATCAGAAGGTTTAAGGCCAGTGCGCGAGTGATGACGAACGCGGCGCGCGCGGGCAGGGCAGACCTGCGTCTATTTGCGCCGGGGCCGCGCGCCTCGATGCGCCGGGAACAAGCAGGTGTTGCGCCCGCAATGTCGGGAGTGCGCCGCAGAGCGCCATCGGCGACCGCCACCGCTCGCGCAGTGTGCGAAACGCCGACCCGTCAGGTCACGAAATCCCTGGCCCGCTCACGAAGAACGAATTTCTGGATCTTTCCGGTTGATGTCCTGGGAACGGGCATGAAGACGAACCGGCCGGGGACCTTGTAGGCGGCGAGCTGCTCGCGGCACCAGGCGCGCAACGTGTCAGCATCCGCGTCCTCGCCCGCGGCGAGTTCGACAAAGGCGCAGGGGGTTTCGCCCCATTTCTCGTGCGGCATCGCGACGACGGCGGCCACCTCGACGGCCGGGTGGCGGTAGAGAATCTCCTCGACCTCGATGGAGGAGATGTTCTCGCCGCCCGAGATGATGATGTCCTTGGACCTGTCCTTGAGCTGGATATAGCCGTCCGGATAGACGACGCCCAGATCGCCGGAGTGGAACCAGCCGCCCGCAAAGACCTTTTGCGTCGCCTGCGGGTTGCGGAAATAGCCCTTCATCACCACGTTGCCGCGAAACATGACCTCGCCCATGGTCTCGCCGTCGCGCGGCACGGGGGCCATGGTTTCGGGGTCCATCACTTCGAGCCGTTCGAGCGGCAGGTAGCGCACGCCCTGCCGGGACTTGAGCGCGGCCTGTTCGGCCGCGGGCAGATCGGACCACTCCGCGTGCCAGTCATTGACGACTGCGGGGCCGTAGGTTTCCGTCAGACCGTAAAGGTGCGTCACGTCGAAGCCCGCGGCGTTCATTTCCGTGAGCACCCGCTCGGGCGGCGGCGCGGCGGCGGTGAAGAACTGCACCCGGCGGTCGAGATCGTGTTTGACCGTCTCGGGGGCGGAGATCATCAGCGACATCACGATCGGGGCGCCGCACAGATGGGTCACCCGCTCCTCGGCCAGCGCCGCCCAGATCGGCTCGGCGCGCACCTGCCGCAGGCAGACATGGGTGCCGATGATGGCCGACAGCGTCCAGGGAAAGCACCAGCCATTGCAGTGAAACATCGGCAGGGTCCACAGATAGACCGCGTGCTTCGCCATCGAGGTGGTCAGCGCATTGCCCTGTGCCAAGAGGTAGGCGCCCCGGTGGTGCGAGACGACCCCCTTGGGATCGCCCGTCGTGCCCGAGGTGTAATTTATCGAGATCGCGTCCCATTCATCCTCGGGCATCAGCCAGGCGAAGTCCGGATCGCCCTCGGCGAGGAAGCGCTCGTAATCCTGCCCGTCCGTGGGCGCCGGCGGGCCGTCGAATTCCGGGTCGTCGTACTGGATCACCACCGGTGCGACCTCGGCAAGCGCGAGCGCTTCCTGCATCAGCGGCATGAATTCGCGGTCCACGATCACCACCCTTGCCATCGCATGATCGAGCTGAAACGCGATGATGGTGGCGTCGAGGCGGGTGTTGATCGAATGCAGCACCGCGCCGCTCATCGGCACGCCGTAATGGCATTCCAGCATCGCGGGCGTGTTCGCCAG
>PUKW01000232.1 GCA_003550665.1 Paracoccaceae bacterium
GCTGGCGCAGCTCGGCGCGCCGGGCGATGCGCTTGGCGTTCGTGTCGAACCGCGCATCCTCCATCAGCTGCCCGAGACCCAGCACGGTCAGGAACTTGCGCAGCACCGCGTCATTCGACGGGGCCACGGCGACCTGCCCGTCACGCGCCGCGAACAGCCCGTAGGGCGCGACCAGCGGATGATCGTTGCCCGAGCGCGGCGGGTGCTGTCCGGTGGCGAGCTGTTCCGAGGCGAGATAGGCCATGCAGCTCATGATGCCGCTCATCATCGCCGCGTCGACATGCTGCCCGGTGCCGTTGAGATCGCGCGCGCGCAGCGCGTTGACGATCCCGAAGGCGCAGTAGAGCCCGCCCACGAGATCGGTGATCGGCAGCCCGGTGCGCATCGGATCACCGTCTGCCTCGCCGGTCACGGCCATGAAGCCGCTCATCGCCTGGGTGATGAAATCGAAGGCGGGGCGGTCGGCATAGGGGCCCTCGGTGCCGTAACCCGTCACTGAACCCACCACGAGGCGCGGGTTGAGCGCGTCGAGCCGGGCGGGCGCAAACCCCATCTTCGCGAGCACGCCGGGGCGGAAATTCTCCACCAGCACATCCGCCGAGGCGATGAGCTGGGCGAGCCGCTCCTTGCCCTCCTCGCTACGCAGATCGAGCACGACGGATTTCTTGTTGCGGTTGAAGCTCGCGAAATAGCTCGAGAAGCCATCGATCAGCGTGCCCTGCTGGCGCACAGGGTCGCCCTCGGGCGGTTCGATCTTGATGACCTCGGCGCCCATATCCGCCAGCAGCATGGAGGCGAAGGGCCCGGCGAGCACACGGGTGAGATCCACGACCCGGATGCCGTCGAGCGGCTGGCGCAGCGCATCCGACATCGCTCAGCCCGTCGCCGTGGCGACTTCGTCGGTGCCGCGCCGGGCGAGCCGGGGACCGGCCCGCACGACCTGGCCGGGCAGGGGCGCGCCCAGCACCCCCTCGAACCAGCGCGCCGTCTCGATCAGCGCGTCGAGGTCGAGCCCGGTCTCGATGCCTTCCTCGTGCAGGAAATGCACCAGATCCTCGGTGCAGAGATTGCCCGTCGCCCCCGGCGCGAAGGGGCAGCCGCCGAGCCCGCCGATGGCGGATTCGAAATGCGCCGCCCCCGCCTCGAGCCCGGCGGCGACATTGACGAGCGCCATGCCGCGCGTGTTGTGAAAATGCAGCGCGACGGGCAGGTCCAGAAGCTGGGTGCGCAGCGCGCGCACCCGCTCGCGCACGAGGCGCGGCGTGGCCATGCCCGTCGTGTCGCCCAGCGTGATCCGCCGCACCCCGAGATCGGCGTAGTAGCACGCGATGCGCACCACCTCCGAGACCGGCACCTCGCCCTCGAACGGGCAGCCGAAGGCCGTCGCGATCGCACCGTGCAGCGGCACGCCGCGCGTTCGGGCCACCTCGGCGATGTCGCGAAAGCCCGCAAGCGAGTCGGCGCGCGAGCGGTTGACGTTCTTGATGTTGTGCGTCTCAGAGGCCGAGGCGAACATCACCAGCGCATCGGCGCGCGCCGCGATGGCGGCTTCGGCCCCGCGCAGATTGGGAACCAGCACCGACAGCGTCATCCCGTCGTGCCGCGTCACCCCGGCGAGCACCTCGGCCGCGTCGGCGAGCTGCGGCACCGCGCGCGGGGAGACGAAGGAGCTTGCCTCGAAATGGCGCAGCCCGGCGGCGGCGAGCCGGTCGATAAGCGCGATCTTGTCGCGCGTAGCCACGAAGTCGGGCCGCGCCTGCAGCCCGTCGCGCGGGCCGACTTCGACGATTTCGACGGTGCTGGGCATCATGGCCTCCTTGCGCGCGTTTCTACCCCGCTTCGGGCCGGGCTGCAAATCGGGGCCGTGCGGCGACGAGCATGAGATTGTCGGCGGGCATCTCGACCCGCTCGCGCAGCTCCAGCCCGCCGGCGCGCAGCCGCTCCTCGACCGTCTCGACATCCTTGTAGCCGATCGCGGGGTCCTGCGCGCGCAGCGCGGCGTCAAAGCGCTTGTCGCCCTCGCTCACCAGCCGGCCGCCGCGCCGGAACGGTCCGTAAAGCACGAACACGCCGCCGGGCGCGAGGGCGCGCGCGGCTTCGGCGAGGACGGTCTCGGTCGGTTCGTCCGCGATCAGGTGCAGCAGGTTCACGAGCAGCACGAGGTCGCGATCCGGCCAGTCGGCGGACCAGCCCGGCGCGGCAGCATCGAGCAGGACCGGCGGGCGGACATTGGCGAAGCCCTCGGTCCAGGCGCGGATATCAGGAAGGTTGGCCGGATCGGCGTCGGTGGGCTGCCACTCAATGCCGGGCAAGCGGCGCGCGAAGACGGCGGCGTGCTGGCCCGTGCCGCTCGCCAGCTCCAGCGCGCGGCCCGTGGCGGGGGCGTGCCGCTCAAGCACCTGCGCGATGGGCGCCGCGTTGCGCTCGGCGGCGGGGGCGCTGCGCGGCGTCATCGCAGCCGCTCCGGGGCGAGCGCGGCGACGAGGGCGGGCTCGAATGCGGGCGCGCGCCCGGCAAGCCGGTCGGCCAGCAGCCGCGCCGCGGCGGGTGCGCTCTGGAAGCCCTGTCCCCCCTGACCGGCCAGCCAGGCGAAGGCGGGCTCATGCGGGTCGGGGCCGATCACCAGCGTGCGGTCGGGCGCGTAGCTGCGCAGCCCGGCCCAGCTTGTCAGGACGCGGGTGACGGGTTCGGTGACCATCGCCTCGTAGCGCGCGAGACCCTCGGCGACGACCATGTCGTCGGCGAAGGCGTCATGCGGCTCGGCCGGGTCGGCATCGGCGGGCGAGACGAGCCAGTTGCCCGCATCGGGCTTGGCATACCAGGTCTCGCCGGCGCCCACGACCATCGGCCAGCCGCGCACATCGCGCCCGCCCGGCGCGGGCAGCTGCGCTATAGAGCGGCGAAAGGCCCGGATGCCGAGCGGGGCGAGCCCGGCCATCCGCGCCACCGCATCCGCCCAGGCCCCGGCCGCGTTGACGATCACGCGCCCCTCCACCGGCCCCGCCGCTGTCTCGAGCCGCCAGCCCTGCGCGGTGCGCGCGATGGCGGTGACGGCGGCGCGGGTGCGGATCTCGGCGCCGTGGCTGCGCGCGGTGCGGGCATAGCCCTGCAGCAGGAGGTCGGTGTCTATGTCCTGCGCGGCCTCGGTGATCGCGGCGCGGGTGACGGCGGGGGCGAGGATCGGCAGGCGCGCGCGGGCCTCGGCGGGGCCGAGTTCGGTGAGCTTCATCGCGCGGCGGTCCGCCGCGAAGGCGTCGGCGTCCGTCTCGGTGGCGACGACCATCAGCCCGCGCGGGCCGAGCACCCCGGCCTCGGCCAGTTCCGCGCCGCTCGCGCGGTTGAGCGCGACGGTGGCGCGGGCGCCGTAGTTGGGCTCGTAGAGTGCGGCGGAGCGCCCGGAGGCGTGAAAGCCCGGCGCCTCCTCGGCCTCGAGGACCGTGACGCCGCCGAGCGTGGCGAGACGGGCGGCGGCCGACAACCCCGCGATCCCCGCCCCGATGATGAGAAAATCGCGCATGCGGGCTTGCTAGCGGCGCATACGCGCAAGGGCAAGCGGCCCGCGCCGCAGCACGGGCCGCGCGCCATCAGTCGGGCAGCTGCGCCGTCATGCCCTCGACATAGTAGTCCATCGCCAGCAGATCGGAGTCGGAGATCACCTCGCTTTCGGGGACGACCTCGTCGCCGTCCTGGTTGAAGAGCGGGCCGGAGAAGGGATGATACTCGCCCGATTCGATGGAGGCGCGCAGCTCCTCGGCCTCGGCAAGGACGTCCTCGGGGATGGCGTCGTTGAAGGGGGCGAGATCGACCATGCCCTCGGCGAAGCCGTGCCAGACATTGTCGGCCTCCCAGGTTCCCTCCATCGCCGCCTCGATGCGCTCGATGTAGTAGGGGCCCCAGATATCCAGCATCGAGGTCAGATGCGCGTCGGGGCCGAA
>PUKW01000221.1 GCA_003550665.1 Paracoccaceae bacterium
CGAGACCGACATCGTCACCAAGGGCCGCCACGACCCCTGCGTGGGCATCCGCGCGGTGCCGGTGGGCGAGGCGATGATGGCCTGCGTGCTGCTCGACGCGCTGATGATGCACCGCGCGCAGATCGGCGGCTAGCTCACCGCGATCGCAGGCCAGATCGGCGATACAGTCGCAGATCTCGGTGATCGCCGCGTATTCCGCAGCGGCGGACAGAAGCTCGGCCACGGTGGCGGGATCGGGTGCGACCGGCGCCGAGAGATGCAGCGGCGTGCGCGCCGCGGCGCCGAGGGCTACTCGCGGTCCATCGCCGCCATCAGCGCGGCGTGGCGCTCGAGGAAGGCGGCGCGGATCTCGGCGGGGGGGCGCGGCGCGATCGCGATGCCGGCATGGCGCGCGCCGGTGCGGCCGAAGAAGCGGGTGGCCTCCGGAGTCGAGAAACCCGCGATTTGCGTGGCTTCGAGCCAGGCCGAGACCCGGTCGGCGCGCTTGATCGCGGCCTTGACGGATCGCGGCAACTGCGCGGGCAGGCCGAAGCGGATATGGATCGCCGCGGCGAGCCGTGCATCGAGCGCCTCGTAATGCGGCCCCACCGCCGCCTTCACCGGCGAGATCATGTCGCCGATGACGTATTCGGGCGCGTCGTGCAGCAGCGCAGCGAGCCGCCAGCGCGCCGGCCGCCCCGGCGCCATGCGCTCGAAGAGGTCATCCACCAGCAGCGCGTGCTGCGCGACCGAATAGGGCCAGTCGCCCTCGGTCTGCCCGTTCCAGCGCGCCACGAAGGCGAGTCCGTGGGCGATGTCGGCGATCTCGATATCCATCGGCGTCGGATCGAGCAGGTCGAGCCGGCGGCCCGAAAGCATCCTCTGCCAGGCGCGGGGCTTGGTCATGCGGTCTCCTTTGGCGGTCGTGATAGGGGCTGCGGCGGCGCAGTTGAAGGGGCCCCGTGCTTGCCCGCCGCGCCGGGCTGTGCCACCACGCGCGCATGAACGAGCTGCGCGACGCCTTTCGGTTTCATCACGCTGTCGTCCTCGGGGCGCTGGCGCTTCTCGCGGTCCTGACCTGGCCGGGGCCGCAGGGCGACATGCTGTTCTGGCTCTACCAGGTCCTGCTGATGGCCGTGCTTCTGGCCGGGCAGGAATTCCGGCAAAGCTATTTCATGCCCGCGCAGGACGGCAACTGGGGCGCGGCGGACCGGGTGCAGCTCGCACTGGTGCAGGGGACGTTCTTTGCGGCGCTGATGCTGATCCTGCAGGCGCAGGGCGCGCTCGCCGCGCCGATGGCCTGGGTCGTGGGCAGTATGCTGGGTGGCGCGGTGTTCGGCGGGCTCGCGACGCTGCCGATGCTGTTTTCCGCGATGCGCGCGCCCGAGCGACAGGCCGATTTCGAGCGCGCCACCAACCGCATGGCCGATCGGCGCGAGCGCATCCGGCTCTATCTGATGCCGGTGCTGCTGATCGGGGTGGCACCGCTTTTCATCATCGAGGCGGGGCTCCTGCCGCCCGAGACCGGGCTGCCGATCTACATGCTCTTCGCGGCCGCCGTCGCGGAACCGGCGCCGAAATTCCCGCGCACCGAGGCGGCCGAGGGTGGCGCGCTGTGGACGTTGCGCCGGCATCTGGTGCTCAAGCTCGTGGCGATCGCCGCGCTCGTGGTGCTGCTGCTGACCTGATCGGCGGCAATTGTCTCGAATTGGCAGCGTTCGGGCTTTGTGTTCGGCGCGAGAACGGGGCATCCTGCGTTCACTGGAAGTGTCAGGACGGCCATATCCTCGACGACCGCCCCTGGTGGGTGCGGAGGGTCCCGGCGTCGCCGGGGTCCTCCGCGTCGCATGCGGCGCTCATGCGTCCAGCCCGCCGAGATCGAGGATCGCGCGCCACTGCGCCTCGGTCACGGGCTGCACCGACAGCCGCGAATTGCGCACAAGGATCATGTCCGAAAGGCGCGGATCGGCCTTGATCTCGTCGAGCGTGACGGCCCGCTGCAGCCGCGCCACCGCGCGCACATCGACGCAGTCCCAGCGCGGATCCTCCGTCGTCGAGTCGGGGTGCGCCGCGGCGATCACCTCGACGATCCCGACGACGGCCTTGTCCTTCTGGGAGTGATAGAAGAAGGCACGGTCGCCAATGGACATCTCGCGCATGTTGTTGCGCGCCTGGTAGTTGCGCACCCCGTCCCATTCCGCGCCCGCATCGCCCGCCGCGACCTGGTCGTCCCAGCTCCAGGTCGAGGGTTCCGATTTCATCAGCCAGTAGCGCATCGCGCCCTCCCGTCATTCCTCCTTGAGCGGCCGCGACAGAAGCGCCTCCGTCGCCTGCGCCACGGTGAGCTGCCCGTCGAGCACCGCGGCGACCATCTCGGCCACGGGCATCTCCACCCCGCGGCCGCGCGCCAGCGCCACCACCGCGCGCGCCGTCGCCGCGCCCTCCACCGTGACCGCAGGGTCGAACGCCTCCCCCGCCCCGAGCGCATGACCGAAGCGGGTGTTGCGCGACTGCATCGAGGTGCAGGTCAGCACGAGATCGCCGAAGCCCGACAGCCCCGCCAGCGTCTCGGCGCGCGCGCCCAGCGCGAGGGCGAGCCGTTCCATCTCCGCAAAGCCCCGCGTCATGAGTGCCGCGCGCGCGCTCTCGCCCAGCCCCGCGCCCATCACGATCCCCGCCCCGATCGCCACCACGTTCTTGAGCGCGCCGCCGAGTTCGGCCCCGGTCACGTCGGTGCTGCGATAAAGCCGCAGCGCCGGTGTCGAGAGCGCGCGCTGCAGCCGCGCGCCGGTCGCCGCGTCGCGGCAGGCGAGCGTGAGCGCGGTGGGCAGCCCGGCGGCGATGTCGGCGGCGAAGCTCGGCCCGGTGAGGATGGCCGGCTGCGCGGCGGGGCAGGCCTCGGCGATCAGGTCGGTCGGCCCGCGCCCGCTGTCGAGATCGATCCCCTTGGCGCAGGCGACGAGGGCGCGCCCGTCGATCACCGGCCCCGCCTCGGCGAGAAAGGCGGCCATGCGCTGCATCGGCACCGCGATGAGCATCGTGCCTGCCTGCGCCGCTTGCGCGAGATCGGCGGTCGGGGTCAGGGCATCGGGAAGCTGCTGCCCCGGCAGCCGCGCGGCGTTCTCGCGCGCCCGGCGCATCGTCTCGGCCTGCGCCGGGTCGCGCGCCCAGAGCGTCACTGCGCGGCCATCCCGCGCCAGCGTCACCGCCAGCGCCGTGCCGAAGGCCCCGGCGCCGAGGATGGCGATCGTGCTCATGCCTTGGCCCCCTTGCGTCCGCCGCCAAGCGCGGACGGCGCCCCCGCATCGAGCGGCCAGCGCGGCCGCGCCGCGAGATCGAGCCCGTCGCGCGCGCCGGCCCGGAACCGCTCGATCCCCGCCCAGGCGATCATCGCCGCATTATCGGTGCACAGCCCGAGCGGCGGTGCGACGAAGCGCACCCCCGCCGCGGTGGCCACGGCCGCGAGGGCCGTGCGCAGGTCCCGGTTCGCCGCCACGCCGCCCGCGACCGCGAAGGCCGGCGCGGCGGGCGCGCGCGCCATGTAGTCCGCCAGTGCACGGCGCGATTTCTCCGCCAGAACGTCGCGCACCGCGGCCTGAAAGCCCGCGCACAGATCGGCGCAGTCCCGCGCGGTAAGCCCGCCCTGCGCGGCGACAAGGCCATCGCGCGCGCGCAGCACGGCCGTCTTGAGCCCGGAAAAGGACAGATCGCAGCCGGGCCGATCCAGAAGCGGACGCGGCAGCGTGAAACGCCCCGCATCGCCGTCCCGCGCCGCCGCCTCCACGGCGGGGCCGCCGGGCTGGGCAAGGCCCAGCAGGCGCGCGACCTTGTCAAACGCCTCGCCCGGCGCGTCGTCGATGGTGGCGCCGATGCGCAGATAATCCTCGGCCCCGCGCACCAGCACGAACTGGCAATGCCCGCCCGACACGAGCAGCGCGAGATAGGGAAACTCCAGCCCGTCCGTGAGCCGCGGCGTCAGCGCGTGCCCGGCCAGATGGTTGACCCCGACGAGCGGCAGCCCTGCCCCCGCCGTGATGCCCTTGGCGCACATCACCCCCGCGAGCACCCCGCCGATGAGCCCCGGCCCGGCCGTCACCGCGACACCGTCGAGCGCGGCGAGCGTCAGCCCCGCCGCGTCGAGCGCGCGCTCGGCGGCGAGGTCGAGCTTCTCGGCATGCGCGCGCGCCGCGATCTCGGGCACGACGCCGCCGAAGGCCGCGTGCAGCTCGGCCTGCCCCATGACGACATTCGACAGGATTTCTGGCGCCGCGCCGGCGCGGTGGCGCACCACGGCGGCCGCGGTGTCGTCGCAGCTGCTCTCGAGGCCGAGGAAGGTCAAGGAGTCGCGCATGGGCACGCCGGTTGCGAGCGGATGGTGCAGCAGGTAACACCCGGCATGGCCCCGGACAATCCCGCACAGCCGCCCGAAACCGCGCCGATCCTGCTGATCACGCGCCAGGCCGAGCAGGGCGCGCGCTTCGCCGAAGCCTGCACGGCCCGCATCGGCCCGATCGAGACGATCCTGGCCCCGGTGCTCGATATCGTGCCGCGGAAGGCTGAGATCATGCTCGAAGGGGTGCGCGGGCTGATCTTCAGCTCCGCGAACGGGGTGCGCGCTTTTGTCGCAGCCTGCGATCGGCGCGACCTGCCTGCCTGGTGCGTGGGAACGCGGACGGCGGGGCTCGCGCAGGCTTCGGGACTGGCGGTGCGCGCGGCGGCGGGCGACGCGGCGTCGCTGGTGGCGCTGTTACGCGCCGCGGCGCCGCCGACGCCGCTCCTGCATCTGCGCGGGGCGCATGCGGCGGCCGATATGGCCGCGCAGCTCACCGCGGCCGGGCTGCCGACGCGCGCGGTGATCGTCTACGATCAGCTTGCGCGGCCGCTCACGGCGGCGGCGCGCGCGACGCTGGAGGGGGCGCGTCCCGTGATCGCGCCGGTCTTTTCGCCGCGCAGCGCCGCGCTGCTGGCCGACGCTGCCGCGGGCGCCGCGGCACCGCTCTACGTCGCCGCGATCAGCCCCGCCGCGGCGCGGGAATGGCGCTCGCGGCGGCCGCAGGACACGATCCGCGTGGCCGCCCGGCCCGATGCCGATGCGATGCACGACACGGTAACCGATATTCATGGCGCGATCACCGCACCTTGAGAGGCCGGGCCGTGCACGCTAAGCTCCACGCGAATGCGGCCCGACCGGGGCGCGACGATGCGAATCGGAGGCAGGTGACAGTGGCAAAGTCCAGCAAGTCGACGCCCACGGGATCGAACGCGAAACCGGGTGCCGGAGAAACCACGAAACCGGAGGCCGGCCAGAGCGGCGCGACACCGACCCCGCACGCGGACACGTCCGCGGCGCCGGGCACGAGCGGGAGCGCGCCGGCGGGCAAGCCCGCACCCGGTGCATCCGCGGGCGGTGCCGGCGCGGCGCCGGGCACCGGGTCGACGACGACCCCGGCGGGTACGGCTCCGCGCGGCGCAACGGCGGGCGCGACGGAGGGCGGGAAGACACCGGCGGGCGCGACCCCGGCAGCACCCGCGCAGACCGGCGCGACGCCGCGCACTGAGAGTGCGGGCACGGACAAGGCGACCGGATCGACCGGAACCTCCGGGACAGAGAAGGCCGGATCGACCCGGACGGGCGGCGGCACGGGGTCGGGAGGCTCCGGGGGCTCTGGTTCCGGAGGCTCAGGCTCTGGCGGCTCGGGCTCCGGCGGCGACAAGGGCGCAGCGCCCGCGCCCCCGCCGCGGCGGGGGCGCGGCGGGGTCATCGCGCTCCTGTTCGGCGGTGTCGCGGCGGCCGGGATCGGCTTTGCCGCGGCGGAGTATCTGATCCCCGAGGGCTGGCCGCTCGCGGTGGTCAACGAGGATCATCTCGCCGCGCTCGAACAGCGCATCGACGATCAGACCACGCGCATCGACGCGCTTGAATCCGAGGTCGCCGAGGGTGCCGACGCGGAGCGCCTCGACGAGATCGCGGCAATGGCCGAGGATGCGCGCGATACCGCCGCGGCGGCGCGCGAATCGGCCGAGGCCGCCGACGCGGACGGCGCCGCGCTCGGCGAGCGTATCGACGAGGTCGCCGAACAAGTCGGTGCGGTTGCGGGGCTCGAGGACCGCGTCGCCGCGCTCGAGGAAATCGGCGGCCGGCTCGACGAGGTCACGGACCGGGTGAACGAGCTCGAGCGGCGCCCCCCCGAGGGCGAGGATTTCGACGTCGACGCGCTGGAGGCGGCCATCACCTCCTATGAGCGCGAGATCGCCGAGCTCGAGGAGATGATCGCCGACACCACCGGCCGGCTCGACGCGCTCGAATCCGAGTTCGACTCGCTCGAGGGCGAGGTCGGCGCGCTCGGCGACTCGATGTCCGGGCTCGAATCGGATCTGCGCACGCGGCTCGAGGAGGCCGAGGAGGCCGCCGCCGCGCTGCGGGGCGAGGTTGATGCGGCCGAAGGGCGGGTCTCAGCCCATGCCGCGCTGGCGCGAATCGAGGCCGCGATCGAAACCGGCGCGCAGTTCGACGACGCCGTTGCCACGGTGCGCGAGGCGGGCCATGACGTGCCCGAGGAGCTCGCCGAGCGCACCGAGGGCGTGCCCACCGTCACCGCGCTGCAGGAGAGCTATCCTGATGCGGCGCGCGATGCGCTCGCGGCGTCGCTGCGCGACATTGACGACGATGCCGGCGTGAGCGAGCGCGTGGAGAGTTTCCTGCGCGGCCAGCTCGGGGTGCGGTCGCTGTCGCCGCGCGACGGTAACGATCCCGACGCCGTGCTCTCGCGCGCCGAATCGGCGCTGCGCGACGGCAACCTGTCCGGCACGCTCGAGGAGCTCGAGGTCCTGCCCGAGCCCGGGCGCGAGGCCATGGCCGAGTGGATCGCCGCGGCAGAGGACCGCGTGGCGGCACGGCGCGCGGTCGATACCCTCACCGCCGCGCTCGCGCCTCAAGAAGGGGCCGATGAATGATCTGGTCACTCCTCAAGATACTCATCTTCGTCGCGATCGTTGCCGGGCTCACCTATGGCGCGGGATTGCTGATGGAATCTGATGGCGGTCTGCGGATCGCCATGGCCGATACCGAGATAACCCTCGCGCCTCTGCAGCTCGTCATCGTGGCCCTCGTCACGCTCGCGGCGCTGTGGCTGTTGTTCAAGCTCGTCGCGCTGACCTTCGCGGTGCTGCGCTTTCTCAACGGCGACGAGACCGCGCTGACCCGCTTCTTCACCCGAAACCGCGAGCGGCGCGGCTTTCAGGCGCTCACCGACGGCCTGCTCGCGCTGGCCTCGGGCGAGGGCACAGCGGCGCGCAAGAAGGCGGCCAAGGCCGAGAAGCTGCTCGGCAAGCCGGAGCTGACCAACCTGATCTCGGCGCAGGCCGCCGCGATGGAAGGCAACCGGCCGCTCGCGACGGAATACTACAAGCGCCTGCTCGGCGATGAGCGCACCCGCTTCGTGGGGCTGCGCGGCGTGATGCGCCAGAAGCTCGACGAGGGTGACACCGAGACCGCGCTCAAGCTCGCGCGCAAGGCCTTCACCCTCAAGCCCGGCCACACCGAGACGCAGGACATCCTGCTGCGCCTTCAGGCCGACCAGGACGACTGGGCCGGAGCGCGGCGCACGCTGCTCGAAAAGAAGCGCCATGGCGCGCTTCCGCGCGACGTGTTCTACCGCCGCGACGGCATCCTCACGCTTCAGCAGGCGATGCATATGCAGGCCGAGGGCGACAGCGCCGGTGCCCACGCGGCCGCGCTCGAGGCGCACCGCCTGGCGCCCGATCTCGTCCCCGCCGCCGTGATGGCCGCGCGCGCACAGATCGCCGACGGCAATGCGCGCAAGGCCACGAATATCATCAAGAAGGCCTGGGCGACACAGCCGCATCCCGAGCTCGCCGCCGCCTTCGCCGAGATCGCCCCGCGCGAGACCCAGGCGGCGCGGCTCAAGCGGTTCGCCGCGCTCACCAAGCAGGCCCCGAACCACCCCGAGACCAAGATGCTGCTCGCCGAGCTCAACATCGCCGCGGAGGATTTCCCCGCCGCGCGCCGCGCGCTCGGCGATCTCGTCGAGAAGAGCCCCAATCAGCGGGTTCTCACGATCATGGCCGCGATCGAGCGCGGCGAGGGGTCGGAGGACGCCGTGGTGCGCGGCTGGCTCACCCGGGCGCTGAGCGCGCCGCGCGGACCGCAATGGGTCTGCGAGGCATGCCATCACATCCACCCGCGCTGGGTGGCGGTCTGCGAGAACTGCACCGGTTTCGACACGCTGAGCTGGCGCGAGCCGCCGCAGGACAGCACGCCGAGCCCGACCCAGACCGAAATGCTGCCCCTGATCGCCGGGACTCCGGACGGCGCCGACCGCTCCGCGGGTGGTGCCGGGGATGGAAAGGCCGCGAGTGGGACGGTGGCCGACGCCGACACATCCGAGGGCACCACGGTCGAAAGCGCCGACGCCAAGAAAGCCGGGGCGCCCGAGAAGGATGGGGTGGGCAGCGCGCCGCGCGGCTAGCGCCGCGACGTCGCCGTGTGCGCCCCGCGGCCTGGCGCGGCTGTAACCCGGCGACGACCCTCCTGCCGGCCGCGTCCCGTGTCCGTCCGCCCGCCTGCAGCGTTGAACCTGCGCCGGGCCGGGTCTAGAAGACCGGGGGAGTACCCGGCTGGAGGAGGACGGCATGAGCATCGGTCTGAGCGAGACGGAGGAGGCCCTGCGCGGCGCGGCGGCCCGGCTCGCGCATGAGGTGATCGCGCCGCGCGCCGCCGAGGTCGATCGCATCGAAGAGTACCCTTGGGACAATGTGCGCGCGCTCACCGAGGCGGGCTTCATGGGCATGACGATCCCGCGCGCGCTGGGTGGCGGCGGGCGGTCCTTCCTCGAGGCGGCGCTGGTGATCGAGGAGATGGCGAAGGTCTGCACCGTGACGGCGCGGATCGTGGTCGAGGCGAATATGGGCGCGATCTCGGCGATCATGCAATACGGCACCGATGCGCAGCGCGCCATGGCGGCGGAGCTGGTGCTCGCCGGCGACAAGCCCGCGATCTGCATCACCGAACCCGAGGCCGGCAGCGACGCCACCGCGATGACCACGCGTGCGGATGCGCGCGGCAACGGCTATGTCCTGACCGGGCGCAAGCACTGGATCACCGGGGCGGGTGTGTCGCGGCTGCACCTGATCTTTGCGCGGGTGTTCGATGCCTCGGGCACCGAGCAGGGGATCGGCGGCTTCATCGCGCTGCGCGACGCGGATGCGGGGCTGCGCATGGTAAGGCGCGAGCCCACGATGGGACTGCGCGGCATCCCCGAGGGGGAGCTCGAATTCGACGGGCTCGAGCTGGACGCCGACCGGCTCGTGATGCCGCCGGGCGGGCTCAAGCGCGGCTTCGCGGAGCTGATGAACGCCTATAACAGCCAGCGCGTCGGGGCGGGCACGGTCGCGATGGGCGTGGCCGCCGGCGCGACGGAGATCGCCACCGACTTCCTGCGCAGGCGCGAACAGTTCGGCCGCCCCATCGGCGAGTTCCAGGGGCTGCAATGGATGCTGGCGGACATGACGACGAAGGTGACCGCGGCACGAACGATGCTGCACGCGGCGGCGCGCTCGCACGGGCCCGGCGGCAGCGCTTTCCCCGATCCGGCGCTGGCCGCGCAGGCCAAGCTCTTTGCCTCGGAATCGGCGGTCGCTGTCGTCAATGACGCGCTGCAGCTTCACGGCGCGGCCGGGTATTCGCGCAACCTGCCGATCGAGCGAATGCTGCGCGATGTGCGCATGTTCACCATCGGCGGCGGCACGGCGCAGGTGCTGCGCACGCTGATTGCGGGGCAGACGCTGGGATGGAAGCTGCCGCAGCGGCGCGAGGGCCGCGTGCGGGAGGCGTCGTGATGGCGGGGCCGCTCGACGGGGTCCGGGTGCTCGACATGTCGCGCATCCTCGCAGCGCCCACCGGCACGCAGATCCTCGGCGATCTCGGCGCCGAGGTCATCAAGGTCGAAAAGCCCGGTGCCGGCGACGATACGCGCCGCTGGGGCCCGCCCTTCCTGACCGGCCGCGACGGCGAGCCGATGGCGGAATCGGCCTATTACCTGTCGTCGAACCGCAACAAGCGCTCGGTCGCGATCGACTTCACGACCGAGGACGGGCGCGCGCTGCTTCTCGAGATGCTCGCCGGGTGCGACGTGCTGATCGAGAATTTCCGCACCGGCACGCTGGCGCGCTATGGGCTCGATTACGAATCGCTGCGCGTGCGGTTTCCGGGGCTGGTCTATTGCTCCGTCACCGGTTTCGGGCAGGACGGGCCCTATGCGCGCCGCGCGGGCTACGATTATCTCGCCCAGGCGATGGGCGGCATCATGAGCATTACCGGCGCGCCGGACGGACCGCCGATGAAGGTCGGCGTGGGCATCACCGATGTCACGACCGGACTCTACGCGACCATCGGGATCCTCGCGGCGCTGCGCCACCGCGACCGCACCGGCGAGGGCCAGCATGTGGACGCGTCGCTGCTCGATACGCAGGTGTCCTGGCTGATCAACGAGGCGACGAACTATTTCCTGTCGGGCGAGCGTCCGATGCGGCGCGGCAATGCGCATCCCAACATCGTGCCCTACCGGGTCTATGCGACGGCGGACGGCTATGTCGTGCTCGCCGTGGGAAATGATGCGCAGTTTCGCCGCTGGTGCGAGGTCGCCGGGCGCGCCGAGCTGGCCGACGATCCGCGTTTTGCCACCAACGCTGCGCGCATCGCCAACCGCGACGCGATCGACGCCGAGATCGAGGCCGAGATGGCGCGCCGGGGTTCGGCCGACTGGCTCGCGCGGCTCGAGGAGGTCGGGGTGCCGGCCGGGCCGGTGAACCATATCGACGAGGTTTTCGACGATCCGCATGTGCGCGCACGCGGCATGCGCATCGAGATGGACTATCCCGATGCCGCCGGCGGGAGCGTCGCGCTGGTCGCGAGCCCGCTGAAGTTCAGCGCCACGCCGGTGAGCTATCGCTACCCGCCGCCGCGGCTGGGCGAGCACACGCGCGAGATCCTCGCGGCTTTCGCCGCCTGCACCCCCGAGGACATCACGCGGATGATGGCCTCCGGCGTGATCTCGGCGCGCGACGCGGCCCCCCCCGGCGGCTGAGCACCCCGCGCGGCTGGACGCAAGCGATCGGATCGTGTAAACGGCGCGGCTATCCGGGGATGCCCCGGACGCAGGGACCGGGAACGAGGATGTTCGCAATGCACGCAACCGCACGCATGGCGGCCTGTGCGATGGCAGCAACGCTCGCCACGACGCAGGGCGCGGCCTCGGGCGGGGCCGATTTCTCGGCGCAGATGGGTGCGCTCGTGGACCAGGAAAGCGCCGCGCTCGGCGGCGTGTCGCCCGCCCATCTCGACGCGCTCCTGACCGATCCGCCGCTTGACGATACCGGCGCGTCGGATCTTTACGATCGCGACTGGCTCGCCGAATTCCCAGCCGAGGGAGAGAGCGAGTCCTGGGAGTGCCTGGCCGGAGCGCTTTATCACGAGGCGCGCGGCGAAAAGCTCAAGGGACAGTTCGCGGTCGCCGAGGTGATCCTGAACCGCAAGGATGCCGCCGAATACCCCGACGAGGTGTGCGATATCGTCTATGAGGGCGCGCAGAATGGCGGCGGCTGCCAGTTCTCCTTCACCTGTGACGGCAATTCGGAGGCGATCAACGAGACCGGTGCGCATGCGCTGGCCGGTCGTATCGCCAATGTGATGCTCGCCGATGCGCCGCGCGCGCTCACCGATGGCGCGACGCATTTCCACTCCACCGCCGTCGCGCCAGACTGGGCCGATCGCTTCGACAAGACCGCGCAATTCGGTGTGCATCGCTTCTACCGCCGGCCGACCCGGCTTTCGGGCAACTGATCGGTGCCGATGCAGGCGAACCGGATCGTGATGGCGGGTGTCGGGGCGCGCTGATGACAACCGATACAAGGCTGGCCTTCGCCCACCCGGAGGCACGCGCCGCCGCGACCGCCGCCGCAGATCCGCGCGACCGCATCAGCCTGCGCGATCATGTCGTCACCGCCGAGATCGGCGCCTTTCAGGGCGAGCGCGGCGTGCGACAGCGGCTGTGCTTCAATGTCGTTGTCGAAGTCGTGACGCCCGCGGCGCCGCCGGGCGACGATGTCGATCGCATCCTGTCCTATGACCGCATCACCGAGGCGATCGCGGGGGAGCTTGCGCGCGAGCGGGTGAACCTTCTTGAAACGCTCGCCGAGCGTATTGCCGAGCGGGTCCTGCACGCGCCGCAGGCGATGCGGGTCTTCCTGCGCATCGAGAAGCTCGACCGCGGGCCCGGCGCGCTGGGTGTCGAGATCTCGCGCGCGCGCGCGGCAGCGCCGGTGCGCGAGGCCGAAGATGCCGAAGCGCCGCTGCACCCCCTGGTGGTGCATCTGTCGAACGCGGCGATCGCCGATGCCGGGCTCGGCGCGCGGCTCGACGCGCTCGCGGCGTCCGGGGCGCCGGTGGTGCTGTGCGTGGGGCTGCCCGATTCGCCGCCACCGCGGAGCGCCGCGCCGGCCGCGCAGCGGCGCATCGATCTGCTCGCCATCGAGCAGAACGCCTGGATGCTGGCGGGGCAAGATCCGCGCTGCGTGGTGGTGCAGAGCCGCACCGAGATCGACTGGGCCATCCGGCAGCGGCAGATGATCGTCTGGGCCCCCTCCAAGCTCGTGCTCGACGCGGTGGACGGGCCCACCGCCCCGCAGCGCGATGCGGTGGCGCTGTCGCTCTGGCTGGCCGAGACGCTGGCCGCCGAGAGGCTCGTCCTGGTCGGCTGCGCCGCACCCTCGGCCGGAAGCCGCATCCGCATCGAGATGGCCGCCCCGTGAGGCTTGCCTCCCCCGCCGGGGCGACGTAGGCCTCTAGGAATGCGCTATTTCCGCCCCATCGCGATGACCGACCCGGCCCGTCCCGCCGGCGCGCTGACGCTGGCCGAGGGCTGGTGCTGGTTCGACCGTGTCGAGGTTCTGGCGCGCGACGCCCCGCCGCGCACGATCCCGGCCGCCGACCTGCCCGAGACCGCCCGCGCAAGGCTCACCGCGCCGCGCCCTGCGCTGATGGGCATGTCGCTGGACGTGCCGCGGGTGATGGGGATTCTCAACGTGACCCCGGACAGCTTTTCGGATGGCGGCGCCTTCCTCGCGCCGGACGCGGCGCGCGCGCGCGGGCGTGCCCTTGCCGAGGGCGGCGCCGACATCATCGATATCGGCGGCGAATCGACTCGCCCGGGCGCCGATCCGGTCCCGGCGCGCGACGAGATCGCGCGCACCGCGCCGGTGATCGCCGCGCTGCGCGCCGGTGGCGTGCGCACCCCGATCTCGATCGATACCCGCAAGGCCTCTGTCGCCGCGGCGGCCCTCGAAGCGGGGGCGGGCATGGTCAATGACGTCTCCGCGCTCAGCCACGACGCCGCGCTCGCGGTTCTGTGCGCGAGCGCCGGGGTGCCGGTCTGCGTGATGCATGCGCAGGGCACGCCGCGCACCATGCAGCACGATCCGCGCTACGACGACGTGCTGCTCGATGTCTACGACATGCTCGCCGAGCGCGTCGCCGCCGCCGAGGCCGCCGGGATCGACCGCGCGCGCCTGCTGGTCGATCCCGGGATCGGTTTCGGCAAGACCGTCGAGCACAATCTTTCGCTGCTGCGCGGGCTGTCATTGCTGCACGGGCTCGGCTGCCCGATCGTTCTGGGCGCGTCGCGCAAGCGGTTCATCGGCGCCATCGGCGGCGCCGAGGGCGGCGCCGCGCGGATGCCCGGATCGCTTGCGGTGATGCTTGCGGCGGTGGCACAAGGGGTGCAGGTGCTGCGGGTGCACGACGCCGCCGAGAGCCGGCAGGCGCTGGCACTGTGGCGCGCGGTCACGCAAGGAGGGGCGCGATGAGGGGCAGGATCTTCGGCACGGACGGTGTGCGTGGCACCGCCAACACACACCCGATGACGGCGGAGATGGCGCTGCGCCTCGGGGCGGCGGCGGGGCGGTTCTTCCGCAGCGACGGCACGAACGACCACCGCGTCGTGATCGGCAAGGACACGCGGCGCTCGGGCTACATGCTGGAGAACGCGCTCACCGCCGGGCTAACCTCGACGGGGATGAACGTGCTGCTGCTGGGTCCGGTGCCCACGCCGGCGGTGGGTTACCTGACGCGCTCGATGCGCGCCGATATGGGCATCATGATCTCGGCGTCGCACAACCCGCATCAGGACAACGGCATCAAGTTCTTCGGCCCGGACGGCTTCAAGCTCTCCGACGCCGCCGAGGACGAGATCGAGGCGATCCTCGACGGCGAGATCGCGCCCGCCCCGCCCGAAAATATCGGCAAGGCGCGGCGCATCGATGACGGCGCCGGCCGCTACGTCGAATACGCCAAGACGACGCTGCCGCGCCGGGTCCGGCTGTCGGGGCTCAAGGTGGTGATCGATTGCGCGCATGGCGCGGCGTGGCGCGCCGCGCCCGAGGTGCTTTGGGAACTCGGCGCCGAGGTGATCCCGATCGGCGTGGCGCCTGACGGCTACAACATCAATCTCGGCTGTGGCTCGACCGATACCGCCGCGGCGGTCGCGGCGGTGCGCGAGCAGGGCGCGGATCTCGGGCTCTGCCTCGACGGCGATGCGGATCGGCTGATGCTGATCGACGAGCGCGGGACCGTGGCGGACGGCGATCAGCTGCTCGCGCTCTTTGCCGAGCGCTGGTCCGCGGCGGGCAAGCTCGCCGGTGACACGCTGGTGGCCACGGTGATGTCCAATCTGGGGCTCGAGCGATTCCTCGCCGGGCGCGGCATCGCCCTCGAGCGCACACAGGTCGGCGATCGCTACGTCGTGGAGGCGATGCGGGCGCGGGGCCGGAATCTCGGCGGAGAGCAATCGGGCCATATCGTGATGACCGATCACGCCACCACGGGCGACGGGCTGATCGCCGGGCTGCAGTTTCTTGCCGTTATGGCTGAGACGGGCCAGAGCGCGAGCGCGCTCGCGCACCGCTTTGAGCCGGTGCCGCAGCGTCTCGTGAACCTGCGCTACGATCCGGCGGACGATCCGCTGGCGCGTCCCGCGGTGCGCGACGCGATCGGTGTGGCCGAGGGGCGGCTCGCCGATTGCGGGCGGCTGCTGATCCGCAAATCCGGCACCGAGCCGCTGGTGCGGATCATGGCCGAATGCGAGGACGAGGCGCTTCTTTTCGAGATTACCGACGGGTTGCGCGACGCGATCGCGCCCGACCACTGACCCGGCGATTTTGCCCGCGCCACCCACCGGGGTCGTTCAACGGCTTCGGTGCGGCGCACGGCCGGCGTTGCGCGCCGGTCAGGGAGGTCGGATGACCGAGATCGATGCGCTCGTGATCGGGGCGGGGCCGGCCGGCCTGATGGCCGCTGAAGAGCTCGCGCGCGCGGGTCGGCATGTGATGGTGGCCGAGGCGCGCCCGAGCCCGGCGCGCAAGTTCCTGATGGCCGGCAAGTCCGGGCTGAACCTGACCATGGATGCGCCGCTCGAACGGGTGCTGGCGCAGTATGCCGAGGCGTCCGATCCACTCGCCCCGATGCTGTCCGCGTTCGGCCCCGATGCCTTGCAGGACTGGGCTCGCGGGCTCGGTGTGAGGCTGTTCACGGGGTCCTCGGGTCGGGTGTTTCCCGTCGGGATGAAGGCATCGCCGCTCCTGCGGGCCTGGCTCGCGCGGCTCGACGGGCTCGGTGTGACGCTGCGCCGGCGCTGGCGCTGGTGCGGCTGGGCGGGGCCGGCAGCGCGGTTCGACACGCCGGAGGGCCGGCGCGACCTGCGCGCCGGGGTGACGGTGCTCGCGCTCGGGGGCGCGAGCTGGGCGCGGCTCGGATCGGACGGCGCCTGGGCGCCCTGGCTGGCGCATGAAGGGGTCGAGCTCGCGCCGTTCGCGCCGGCCAATATGGGTTTTGCGCGCGACTGGTCGGCGCATATGCGGGCGCATTTCGGCGCGCCGCTCAAGGGGATCGCGCTGATGGCGGGGCCGGCAAGGGTGCGCGGCGAGGTGGTGATCTCGGCGCACGGCATCGAGGGCGGCGGGATCTATGCGGTGAGCCGGCCGCTGCGCGAGGGGGTGGCGCTGCGGCTCGATCTGGCGCCCGACCGATCGGCAGACGACATCGCCGCCCGGCTCGCGCGTCGTCCCGCAGGCGAGAGCACCGCGAATCGCCTCCGCAAGGGGCTGGGGATCGGCGGCGCGCGGCTCGCGCTGATGAACGAGCTCGCCCGCCCGCTGCCGCGCGATCCCGAGCGGCTGGCGGCACTCGTGAAGGCGCTGCCGGTGCCGCTCGACGGGCCGCGGCCGATCGACGAGGCGATCTCGGTCGCGGGGGGGGTGTGCTGGGCGGCGCTGACGCCGGATCTGGAGCTGCGCGCGCGCCCGGGCGTTTTCGCGGCGGGCGAAATGCTCGACTGGGAGGCGCCGACGGGCGGCTACCTGCTCACGGCGTGCCTGGCCACGGGGCGCTGGGCCGGGCGTGCCGCGGCCTGCCTCTAGAGCGCGTCGCTTCCTTTCGGATTCAGGATTCCCAGATCGGCCATGATGTGATTCCCGTCCCTTGAGGCAGATATTGGGGTCACAGATGGGCAAGCCACATCCGATAGAACTTCGA
>PUKW01000304.1 GCA_003550665.1 Paracoccaceae bacterium
ACCGCCACGCCGGCGCGGCGCACCTCGCGAAACCGCGTCGCGACCTCCTCGACGCCGTCGCCGAGCCCGAGGGCGGCGAATTCGTCGAGATTGTCGGCGATCATCTGCTGCATCTGCCGTCGCGGCAGCGACGCCACGATCGAGCGCGCGATCGCGCCGCGCACCAGCGGCATCGGTCGCCCGCGCGGATAGCTCGACAGCGGGTTCGGCGTCGAACATTCCGAGGCGACGCAGAGGATGCGCTGACCGTACCACCGCACCAGGAGCGCGCTGCAGGGCCAGTTGCGGGTCAGCGCGTCGAGTGCGCGCTGCCCCTCCAGCACGAGCCGGTCGGACTTGCGCATCAGGAAGTCCATCTCCACGACCTTGGGGCCGAGCGTGAAGCCCGCGCCGGGCAGCGAGGTCACGAGCCCGGCCTCGCGCAGCATCTTGAGGTAGCGATAGAGCGTCGGCCGCGCATAGCCCAGCTCGGCCATCATCTCCTCGGGCGTCCATTCGAGGCGCTCCTCGCAGAACAGCCCGAGGATGCGCAGCGCCTTCTCGGGGCTCGGCGCCCTGCTCACGGCGCGCTCCCCTCGGGCTGCGGCGCCCGCAGGAAGAAGGCATGCCCGAGCATCGCCAGCCCCCCGATCAGCCCCGCCGCATCGGTCATCATGCCCATGGGCACCGCCTCCGCCGGAACCAGCGCGAGCAGGCCGAACACCGCGAAGGCGACGCGGCGCGCCAGCCCGAGGCGATCGGTCAGGAACCCGGCCAGCGCCGCGGAAACCAGCCACACCCCGACTGTCGCCGTCACCAGCGCAAGCCCGATCTCGACCGGCGCACCGATCATCAGCAGCGTCGGCGAGAAGGCGAACAGCACCGGGATGACATAGGCCGACCAGCCAAAGCGCATCGCCGCAAAGCCCGTGGCCATCGGCCCCGCGCGCGCGATGCTCGCGGCGGCAAAGGCGGCCATGCAGATCGGCGGCGTGATCATCGACATCATGCCGAAATAGAGCACATAGAGATGCGCCGCGATCGGCTCGATGCCGACCTCGACCAGCGCGGGCGCCACGAGCGCGGCGAGCAGCACATAGACCCCGAGCGTCGGCAGCCCCATCCCCAGCACGATACACACCAGCGCCGACAGCGCCAGAAGCGCGATGGCACTGCCCGCGCCGACCTGCACCAGCGCCGAGGTCAGGTTGAAGCTCAGCCCGGTGATGTTGAGCACGCCGATCACCATGCCCGCCGCGCCGGAGATCAGGATGATCTCGAGCACCGCATAGCCCGTCTTCGGGATGCTGTCGGCCAGATCGCGCAGCCCCGGCCGTTCGCCGCGATAGCCCAGCGCCAGCGCCGTGACCACGACCGACAGCGCGGCCAGCATCGCCGCGCGCTCGGGCCGCCAGTTCCAGGCGAAGAGCGCATAGAGCAACAGCGCGAAGGCGAGCACGAAATGCACGCCGGCGAGCACCTCGCGGCGCGGCGGGATGCGCTCGGGCGGCACGCGCGCGATGCCGAGCTTGGCGGCCTCGAGATCGGCCTGGATGAACAGCGCGGCATAGTAGAGCAGCGCCGGCGCGAGCGCGGCAAGCACGATCTCGGTGTAGGGAACGTTGAGAAATTCCGCCATCAGGAACGCCGCCGCCCCCATCACCGGCGGCATGAGCTGCCCCCCCGTCGAGGCGACAGCTTCGATGGCGCCGGCCTTGTGGGCGGGGTAACCGTCGCGCTTGATCATCGGGATGGTGATGACGCCCGTGCCCGCCACATTGGCCACCGCCGAGCCCGAAATCGAGCCGAACAGCCCCGAGGCCACGACCGAGATCTTCATCGACCCGCCGCGAAACCGCCCCATTCCCAGGAGGGCGGCATCGGTGAAGAAATTCGACCCGCCGGTGACCGACAGGAGCCGGCCGAAGAAGATGAACGCCACCACGACGGTGGCGGCCACGTTGATGGGGATGCCGAGAATGCCGTTCGAGTCGACGGCCATGTAGCCCGACAGCACATCCCAGCTCTGCGCGCGGCCCTGCAGCGTGCCCGGCACCAGATTGCCGAAAAGGCCATAGGCGAGAAACACGCTGATGATGATCACCAGCGCCCAGCCCGTCGCCCGGCGCAGCGACTCGAGCAGCAGCGGGATCACGATGATCGCCGGCACCCAGAGCCCCGTGGCCCCAGAATAGATCCGGTTGACGAGATAGGGATACTGCCAGACCAGATACCCCATCGCCCCGAGCGAGGCGAGCGCCGCAAGGGCGTCATACCAGGGCACCGTAACGCGCTCGGTATGCCGCACGCGCGGCAGGACGAGAAACGCCGTCGCCATCGACAGCGCGAGGATCACCGCCAGAAGCTGCTGCGGATAATAGGACAGCCCCAGCATACGCGGCACCCCGAGCGCCCAGCCCACGGCGATGCAGGTCAGCGCCGTCGCCAGCAGCGCCCCGATGGGCCGCCACACCGCCTCGGGCAGCGCGCCGGCCCCCGCCTGATGATCCTCGCGCGTCATCTCAGCCGATCACTCTTCCCACAGCCCGATTTCCTCGAAGAAGGCAATCGCGCCGGGGTGGTATTCGCTCACCCCCGTATCGCCGACCATGTGCTCGTCCGGGTCGAAGGCGCCGAACGGGCCGAAGGTGCTGGTGAGGACGTCGGTCTGCTCGTAGAGCGCCTTGGCCATCTCGTAGACGGTCTCGTCATCGACGCCGGCATGGGTGAAGACGAGCTGCGGATAGGCGAAGTAGTAGCCATCCTCCTCGACTCCCGGCATCTCGCCGGCCTCGAGATGATGGAAGAAGGCCACCGGCCAGTGCTCGCGGGCAAGCTCGAGGTTCTCGTCGGTCGGCTCGACCGGCAGTGCGCGCAGCCCGCCCACGGCGGAATCGGCCTCGCGCACCTTGCCCGCGCCATGCGCGAAGATGAACCCCACCGAGTCGCCCTCGATGAAGGCATCCGCGCCGGAGACCACGCTCGATACATCGACGGGCTCCATGTCATCGCGCGTCAGCCCCTCCGTGGCATAGATCGCGTCGAGCTGCGGAATGATGGTCTGCTGGGCGGTGAAGCCGTCCACCATCGGCTGCCCTTCGAGATCGGCATGGCTGTGGATGTCCGAGTCGGCGCGCACGAAGATCGCCTCGACGAGCGGCATGATGAGCGCGACGACGCGCAGCTCCGGCGTCTCCTCGCCCTCGAACCATTCCTCGCCCTGCAGCGCGTAGTTCACCTCCTGAAGGTTGGCCACGCCGAACTCGATGCCGCCCGAGCCCACGAGCGGGATGAACTGGGTCGGGCTGGTGGAGGGCTGGATGGTGGCGTTAAGCCCCGCCTCGTTGGCCGCGTTGGCGACAGCCGTGCCGATATTGTGAAACAGCGACCCGGGGTTCGATGTCGCGATCCCCACATTCTGTGCCATGGCCGGGGCGCCGCCCATGACCGCCGCGCCGGCGACCAGCGCCGGTATAAAGCTTCGCATGATGTCCTCCCTCGGGTTTCGGGGCGCAGCCCCGTCTCCAGTCTCGCATGTAGAGACAGTGATGAAGTCTGCCGCGACAGTTTCGGCATTTCAAGTTCAAAAATTTACGGCCGAGCCCTCTAACGCGGGGCACGGCGCATGCGAAGCCCCCGCCGCAGCAAAACCTGGAGTCTCGCATGTCGGGATCATGGGCAAACCGGGCAGGCAGAACAGAGCGTTGACAGACCCTCGCGAGTATCCTAACGAGCCACCCGACGGGCGACGAGCTGCAAGGTGCGGCAGCGGACTGTAAATCCGCCGGGGAGACCCATGCCAGGTTCGATTCCTGGGTCGCCCACCACCGTCTTCTGGAAATGCGTCACTCCAACACCGGCATCAGTTGGCAGCCGCCCTTGCGAGACCCGGAATGTCCGGTCGGCGGGCGCCGGTCAGCTTATGCGGATCGG
>PUKW01000298.1 GCA_003550665.1 Paracoccaceae bacterium
AGGGCGTGGATGTCGGCTCCGGCGCGCTCGCCGACGCGATCTGCGCCGAGTGCTTCGAGCGCGGCCTCATCATCGAAACCTCCGGCGCCCATGACGAGGTCGTCAAGGTCCTCGCCGCGCTGACCATCCCCGAAGACACTCTGCGCGCAGGCCTCGACATCATGGACCAGGCGGCGATTGCCCTTTCGCCGCTCCCGGTCGATGCCTGACGCCACAATATGTAGCAGTTCGCGCACAGTCGCGAACACTTTGTCGCAAGCTCTTGATCTCGATCAATGACAGCGTTTATGACCTTACTTGGAGGCGGACGTGACCGGCACGACCCCTGAGCAGAAGGCGCCGCCCCCGCGGCGAAGAAAACCTGACATGACGTATGCCAAGCATCTACCGCGCGGCTCTTTCGTCGCCATCGGCGGCGCCGAGGAGAAGACCTCGGAGTCGGAAATCATGCAACGCCTGTTCGGGATGATGAAACCCGACAACCTCAAGGTCGGCGTGCTCACCATCGCGAGCCAGATCCCCGGTGAGGTCTTTCCGCCCTACAAGGCGCTGTTCGAGAATCTCGGTGCGAGCGAGGTGGTGCAGATCGACGCGCGTTCGCGCGAGGATGCGCATGACCGGAAGAAGGCCGAGCTGATGAAGAGCTGCGGCATGGTCTTCATCAGCGGCGGCGATCAGCTGCGGCTGACGCATGTGCTCGGCAGTACCCCGCTGCTCGATGCGCTGCGCGAACGGCTCTCGCAGGACGCCGTGGTGGCGGGCACGAGCGCGGGCGCGGCCGCGATGTCGGGGACGATGATCTATAACGGTGCCGCCTCGGACGCGCTCAAGAAGGGCGCGGTGAACATGAGCGCCGGGCTCGGCTTCGTTCAGGGCGTGGTGATCGACAGCCACTTCCTCGAGCGCGGCCGCTTCACCCGTCTCATGGAGGTCGGCGCGACGAACCCCGAATTCATCGGCGTGGGCATCGGCGAGGACGCTGCCGTCATCATCCACCCGGGCCCGATCCTGGAGGCGATCGGCCGCGGGCATGTGATCATCGTGGACAGCACCCGGATGGGTGTCTGCAATCTGACCGACCTGGCCGACGGCGAGCCGCTTGCCGTCGAGAACGTCGTCATGCACGCCCTCACCACCGGCTACGGTTACGACGTCAAGAAGCGCAAGTTCCTCGACGACAAGACGGATTTCGCGCCTGTTGCCAAGGTGCCCGCCAAGTGAGAGGGTAAGGGCATGAAGATTCTTGCGCACCGAGCTCTCCGCGGCCCGAACTACTACAGCCGCTATCCCGCAATATACATGCGCCTCGACATCGAGGAGCTCGAACACCGGACCACCGACATGGTGGACGGGTTTGGCAACCGGCTGCAGGCGCTGATGCCCGACATCTACGCGCATCGCTGCTCGGTCGGGGTGCCGGGCGGCTTCCTGCAGCGTATCGAGCGCGGGACCTATGCGGGCCATGTCGTGGAACATGTCGCCATCGAGCTTCAGAACATGATCGGCTTCTCCGTGGGCTACGGCAAGACAGTCGATTCCTACGAGACCGGCATCTACAACGTGGTCTATCGCTACCGCGACGAGGCCTGCGGGCTCGCCGCCGGGGAGGAGGCCGTCGATATCGTCGAGCGGCTCTTCGATGGCGGCGAGATCGACATTGACGCCATCATCACCCGCCTCAAGGAGGTGCGCGACTACCACAAGCTCGGCCCCTCCACCGGCTCCATAGTCGACGCCGCGAGCGCGCGCGGCATCCCCTGGCAGCGGCTGACCGAGGAGACGAGCTACATCCAGCTCGGCCACGGCGTCAAACAGCAGCGCATCCAGGCCACGGTGACGGGCAACACCTCGCTGCTGGGCTACGGCGTCGCCGACGACAAGGACTGGACCAAGCAGCTTCTCGGTGATGCGGGCATCGCCGTGCCCTGGGGACGCACCTGCCACAGCTGGGAGGAGGTCGAGGGGGCCGCCGAGGCGATCGGCTGGCCCGTCGTCACCAAGCCGCTGATCGGCAATCACGGCCGCGGCGTGACCACCAACATCACCGGCCCCGAAGAACTGCGCTCGGGCTATGAGGCCGCGCTGCGGCACAATGACGCCGTCATCGTCGAGTCCTTCGTGCACGGCGAGGATCACCGCCTGCTCGTCATCGACGGCAAGCTCGTCGCCGCCGCGCGGCGCCGGCCCGCGCATGTCGTGGGCGACGGTGTCTCGACCCTGCAGCAGCTCATCGACCGCGAAAACGCCGATCCCCGGCGCGGCGTTGGCCACGAGAACCTGCTCACCCAGATCGACATCGACCATCAGACCGCCCGGATGATCGAACAGGCCGGGCTCACCCTCGACAGCGTGATTCCCGAGGGCGAGATGGCGCTGCTCAAGCCCACCGCCAACATCTCCACCGGCGGCACGGCGACCGATCTGACCGACGATGTTCACCCCGAGGTCAAGTATGCCGCCGAGCGGATCGCGCGGCTCGTCGGGCTCGACATTCTCGGCATCGACCTTCTGGCCGAGAACCTGACCAAGCCGCTCGAGGAGCAGTCCGCCGGGGTCGTCGAGGTCAATGCGGGCCCGGGGTTTCGCATGCATATCGCGCCCACGCACGGCACCGGCCGCGATGTCGGCAAGGCGGTGGCCGACATGCTGTTCCCGGACCCGGTCGATGACGGGCGCATCCCCATCGCCGCGATCACCGGCACCAACGGCAAGACCACCACGACGCGGCTGCTCACGCATCTGCTGCGGCAGGCGGGCAAGCAGGTCGGCATGGGCTGTACCGGCACCATCGAGATCGACAACCACGTCATCATGCGCGGCGACTATTCCGGCCCCGGCGCTGCCGGCGTCGTGCTCAAGGAGCCGACGGTGGACCATGCCGTGATCGAGGTGGCGCGCGGCGGGCTGATGCGGCGCGGGCTGGGCTTCGACGCGTGCGATGTGGGGATCCTGCTCAATATCGCGAGCGACCATCTCGGCGAATACGACATTCACACCCTCGACGAACTCGCGCGCTGCAAGACGATCGTTGTCGACGCCGTCAAGCCCGAGGGCACCTCGGTGCTCAATGCCGACGACCCCAAGGTGATGGAGCATGGCACGAAGTGGGCGCGCGGCAAGCTCGTGTATTTCTCGATGAACCCGGACACCGATGCGCTGCGCGACCATGTCGCTGATCACGGCACGCTCTTCACCGTGTCGGGCGGAAACATCGTGATGCGCCAGGGCCAGGTCGAGGCCGAGGTCATCAGGGTCAATGACGTCCCGCTCGCCTTCGAGGGCCACGCCCCCTACAACGTGCAGAACGCCATGGCCGCGGCGGCGGCGGGGTTCGCGCTCGGGCTGACGCTGGGCGATATCCGCATGGGGCTGCAGACCTTCTACCCGACGCCGGGGATGCTGCCCGGGCGGTCCAACCTCATCGAGGCCGACGGCATCCGATGCCTGATCGATTACGGCCACAACGTTCCCGCGCTCACCGCGCTCGAGCCGCTGGTGCGCGGGCTCGGCAAGGCCGGGCGTATCGGTGTGGCCAGCGCGCCGGGCAACCGGCGCGACGATGATCTTGAGGCGCTCGGCGCGCAGCTCGGCTCGATGCTCGACCGGCTCTATGTCTGCGAGTCCGATCCGCGCGGGCGCGAGCCCGGCGAGGCGGCCGAGTTGATCCGTGCCGGCGCCGCGAAGCACTGCATCGCGGAGACCGTCATGGTCGAGAACGACGCCGTCGGCAAGGCGCTAGACACCGCCACGGAAGGCGACCTGCTGCTCCTGCTCGTCGATGACATCGACGCGGTCGTGGAACGGCTGCGCGGGCGCAGCTTCCGCGGCCCGGCCCCCGTCGCGGGCTGATGCTGGCCCGGGGCGGGGCGAAAGGATCTGACCAATCGGCGCCAAGCGCGTGCAACGGGG
>PUKW01000119.1 GCA_003550665.1 Paracoccaceae bacterium
CCATCTGCGCCGTCATCGGGTCTTGGCCGTCCTCGACGCGCTCGCAGAATTGCGCGTAAGCGTCCATGTCGATCATCTCGCTCAGTGCGGCGACGACTCCGAACTCGACAGCCCACGCGCTCCGGTATGCGGCCGGGGTCTCGTCCCACCAGAGCGCCCGCATGGTCTGGCGGCGCTCGGGGCAATCGGCATCGGCCGGCGTCCATCCCTCGGCGCGCAGGTTCTCGGCCATCGCGTTGTGCGCATCGGCCACGCTGCCATCGAACGGCAAAAGGTCAATGATCTGCATCGTGAGCCCGACGAACCCGCTGCGGATCTCGTCGGAAAGATCGCCCCACGGCAGCGCCTCGGCGTCATTCACCAGCCCGCACCGGGCGCCGTAAGCCGCCCGCGCGGCGCGCGTGATCTGGACGCATACAAGGTCGAAAGGATCGGGGCCGTGCATCAGATAAATCCTTTTTCCTCAGCGCTGTAGCGCGCCATGATGGTCGTGACGGCGCGCGGCGTGCGCAAAAATCCCGGCCCGCGGCGTTCCAATTCCATTTCCAGTGCCTCGCCGCCGTCCTCGAAATGCGACTTCGGCACCCAGACCGGCGCCGCGTCATCTTCGGCGCGGACATGCACGGCGAGCCGGGTCTGGCGCAGCGGCACAAGCTCAACGTCGATCTGCTCCGCCGTCATTTCTGATACGCCGAGCCGCTGCGATAGAGGTGCGCCAGCGGGTCATCTTCGGTCATGCCCGCCGGAAGCCCCCAGCCTCGTGATCGTTGCCGCATCATCTCCATCAAATCCACCGGCTCGGGCTCGGGTTCCTGTGACTGCTGTCGGGATCTCATTTCCTCGATCATGCGCTGCATTTCGGCGCTGCTCGGCCCGGTTTCCCCCGATAGGTTGGGGTTGTAGCCGTCCGGCCGGCTCGCGATCTGCGGCAGACTGAGCCCGGCTTGTGCCGTGCTGTCGATCTGCGACGGGTGCCGGGGCAACCCGCCGGTCTGCATCAGCCAGTCGGGCGCAGGCACGTCGCCCCCGCCCGCGCTCGGCATCCTGTTGCTGCTGCCGCTGCTCATGTCATGCGCTCCTTGCGAGGTCTATCATGGCCGTGTTGTCGGTCCTGCAATCATTGTCTGGCAGCGATCGCGCGCAGAGTCTCCCCGACTCCTCCGTGCCAATCCCGGATGGATCCGGCAATTTTGCGCTCGTCACCGGAAAGCAGGGCAGCAAGCAAAGGCGAAGATTGCGGCGCAGTCTGCTGCTGCTGCATCTCGTTTGCGCCCGGCAGGCTGAGCCCCCCGCCCCCGGGACCGCCCATCGCCAGCGACGGGTCGGGCGGCGTCAGGTTCGGGTTGTAGCCGTCTTGCCGGCTCGCGATCTGCGGCAGGCTCAGCCCAGCCTGCCCGGTGTTCCTGATCTGCGATGCGTGGCGGGGCAACCCGCCGGTCTGCATCATCCAATCGGGCGCAGGCACATCGCCCCCGCCCGCGTTCGGCATCCTGCTGCTTCCGCTGCTCATGGCTTGGGCTCCCTAATGCTTGAAGTTGCCCCAGCGGGGCGTTGATCCGTTCAGATTCGACTGCGGCCCGCCGGCTGCACCGATGCGCGCGCCCGCTTTCTGGCCTTCCTCGATTTCGTTCAGCTTTTTCAGGACGCTATCGAGCTCCGCCGACGCCATGCTGTCATGGATTCGGCTCAACATGGCGGTCAGCGCGTCGCCTTCCTCAAGGCCGAGATCCTGCCGGCCCACCGCCTGCGCGATGCGCTCGATCGACTGGCGAATCTCGTCGAGGGTGCCGACCCGAATGTCCACCGGGGTCGAGATGGTCGCAAGGCTGTGCTTGGGCGGCTTGTAGATCATCGGCATCAGCACGCGCAAAGTCTGCACGTCACCCGCTAGTGCCCACCGGATCGCCCGATCCATCAGCCGCGGCGCGTTGTCCGCGAGTAGCTTGTCAATCTGGCGGCTGTGCTGACTGCGCCGTGGCCGCGCCGGGCTCTTGCGGATCTGCGCCATGGGTCCAAGGTCCAGTTACCGCCACAAAAGGGCATCATCCCGTTGAATATACACGGGGCCGGGAGTCGTGGCAAACCCCCGGCCCTCGCGCGCGCGTGCGGGGATAGTCGTCAAGCGTCGGGCTCCTGTTCCGCCATATGCGCGGCGGCCGCGGCATAGACGATTGCGCCGAGCATTTCATGCCGGGCTTTCGCGTGCTCGCCGCGCCGGGACATGGCCGCCGCTTCGCCCAGTTTTTTCGCCGCCTGCCCGGTCAGGAAACCCACGCCGTGCTGCCGCGCGACGGTAAAGATGGGCTGATCGGTCCATCGCCGCCCGTCCGCGTGCCGTTCGCGCCCTTTTCCTGTTGCCGCTTGGGCGAAAGCGGCGTCGATCTGGCGCCGCAGGTCGTCATAATCGCGGTCGTCCGTGTCCTCGGTGGGCTCGGTGGGCTCGTCGGGCTCGGCGGGGTCAATGTCGGCCGGCCAGATTCCCGCGCTTCGCGTATCGGTTACACGCGACCGATCAGCATACCACCCGGCCCGCCGTTCTGCGGGCGGTATGTGGCGCGTGCTCACCCCGCCGGCCCCATCGGCGCGGATCCAGTGCGTGCCCAAACCTGTTGCCATCGCGTCATGCATCGCAGCATCGCCGGCCGCTGCAATCTCATCCGCCAGCGCGTCAAGGTCGCGGATCGTGGCGGCGCGCGCCGCCCGGCTGGCGGTGTCCGCGGATTCGGCAAGCCATGCCGATCGCGCTTCGGTGCGCGCCGGATCCTCGTTGTGCCGGGGGTCGGGCTCGCCGGGTGCCGTGGCGTCGTCAGCGTCCATCCGCAGCCGCATCGCGCGCCCCGCATCGGTCGCGGTGAAGCGGGCATGCTCGATCCCGGCCGGGCGCGCGGCTTCCACCAGTCTCTCCGCCATCAGCCGTTCAAGCGCGGCGCGGTCGTCGGTGTCGAGGCTCGTTTGATACGGCACGCGCAGCCCGTCGGGCGCATCGCATCGGTTGAGCACGTCGCGGTGCCGGCGCGCGACGTGCTCGGCGTTGTTTGTGCAGGCGTTCATCGCATTTCCTCCATATATTTCAGCATCTTGTGTCCGTATTCCGTCACCCGCCAGCCATAGAGCGGTTCGGGTGCGATCAGCTCGGCGTTGAGCAAGCGCATCAGGCTGCGCCACGTCGATGCGCGCGCTTCCTGCGGCCCGCGCGCACCGCCCGCAGCCATGCGCCGCAGCCGCGTCGTGTCCTCGCCGCGAATCGTCGTCAGCTTGGCGTCACGGATCGCGCGCAGCCCGGCGGCGATGCGCCGGCGCCGGGCCATGTCGGCGACTGACAGCGTGTCATCGGCGCGGATCCCGGCGGCCGGGTCCGGGTCGGTCGCGTCGGGGGCTGCATCGCCGCCCGCAAGGACGCGCTCGCGGTCGAGCAAGCGGCGCAGATCGGGCGTCATGCTGGACAGGTCGGCGCGATCAGGGGCCGAGCACGGCCGGCCCGGTTGCAGCATCAAGTCGCGCTCGCGGGCGGTGAGATCCGACACGTCGTGTAAGTATTCCGGGGGTCTGGGCATCAATAGTCCGTCAAGGCTTATGTGTATGGTCATGCTGGGGAAAACTCGTAACGGAACACACGGCAACAGCGACTCGGTAACGGACTAATCGAGCAACAGGAAAGCGGATTCTGATCGCGCACTAACGTGAATCAGCGCCGCGGTGACAATGCTGTGATGACCGGATTGCGCGTGCTGACGCCCATCTGTGCGCGCGAGGCGTGCAAGGGCATCGAGGGCATCGAGGGCGCGACGCCTTCAGGGGCATCGAGGGCATCGAGGGCATCGAGGGCATCGAGGGCATCGAGGGCATCGAGGGCATCGAGGGCATCGAGGGCATCGAGGGCATCGAGGGCATCGAGGGCATCGAG
>PUKW01000289.1 GCA_003550665.1 Paracoccaceae bacterium
AAGCGCGACACGTCGAAAGGATCCCTCTCAATCAAGATCAAGCGCGCAGGCTGGGACGACCCGTTTCTCTACAGCCTACTCAGAAACTTACCGCCAGCCTGAGCCAACTGCGATGGCCCTGCTTTGAGCATAGGGCTTCACAAGGCTGGAGCGCGTCGCGGAATCGCAAATGAACGCGACGCGCTTTGGAGCATGTCGCGCAAAAGTGGGCACCGGTTTTGCGCTCCTCGGACATGCGACTTAAAAAGGTCAGAGGGCGTCGCGAGAATGCGAATGAACCCGCCGCGCTCTAATTGATCAGCCCGGCATGGCGCATCGCCGCATCGATCGCCTCGCGCGTCGGCTCGGTGACCGGCACGAGCGGCATGCGCATTTCCTCGCGGCACTGCCCGAGCCGCGCGAGCGCGTATTTCGCCCCGGCAAGCCCCGGCTCGATGAAGATCGCGCGGTGCAGCGGCATCAGCCGGTCCTGATACTCCAGCGCGGTCGCGTAATCGCCCGCCAGCGTCGCGGCCTGGAACTCGGCGCACAGGCGCGGCGCGACATTCGCCGTCACCGAAATGCACCCGACCCCGCCATGCGCGTTGAAGCCGAGCGCGGACGGGTCCTCGCCCGAAAGCTGCACGAACCCCGCGCCGCACAGCGCGCGTTGCTCGGAGACGCGCACCACGTCGCCGGTCGCGTCCTTCACGCCGATGATGCGCGGCAGCTTCGCGAGCTCGGCCATGGTCGCCGGGAGCATGTCCACCACGGAACGGCCGGGGATGTTGTAGATGATGATCGGCAGCTCGCAGCAATCATGCAGCATCTGGAAATGCGCGATCATGCCCGCCTGAGTCGGCTTGTTGTAATAGGGTGTCACCACGAGCGCGGCATCGGCACCAACGGCCTCGGCATGGCGCATGAACCGCATCGCCTCGGTGGTGTTGTTCGACCCGGCCCCGGCGATCACGGGAAGCCGCCCGGCCGCCGCCTGCACGACCGCCTCGATGACGCTCTCATGCTCCTCGTGGCTCAGCGTCGGGCTCTCGCCCGTGGTGCCCACGGGCACCAGCCCCGACGAGCCTTCCGCGACATGCCACTCCACCAGCGCGCGAAGGGTCTCGAAATCGACGGCGCCGTCGCGAAACGGCGTGACCAGGGCGGGCATCGACCCCTTGAACATGGCGCGTGCTCCTCCTGTGCGGGTCGCCGCCAGCGTAATCGCGGCGAGCCCGATTGCCAAGTTTGCGCTGTTGCAGGGCGCGCCCGGCGGTTAGACTGCACGCAGCAGGTTTTCAACAGGAAAGACGGATGATGCGGCGGACACTGTTGGCGGCTCTCACGGGTATGGCTATGACGACGGCGGCGGCGGCAACGGCGCCGGAGACGGCGCCGCGGCCGCTGGCGCGCGCCGATGGCGCCGCGGAACCTCGCGCGCAGATCGCGCAAAGCCCGGCCGCGCAGGCGGTGTCGGTCGCGCAGGCGCCGGCGGACACCCCGCGCCCGGCACCGCGCGCGGCCGCCGCGCTCGACACGGCGCTCGACCAGGTCGAGGCGCGGCAATGGTTCGCCGCCGCGCGCAGCGCCGCGGCTGCCGGCGAGGTGGGCGAGGATCTCACCACATGGACGCGGCTGCGCGGCGGTGATGGCGGCTGGAACGAATACGTGAAGTTCATTGAGCGCCGGCCCGACTGGCCCGGCCTCGCCCTGCTGCAGCGCGAAGGCGAATCCGCCGTCGCCCGCGCCGCGCCCGCCGAGACCGTGGTGGCCTATTTCGCCGAGCGTGCGCCACAGACCAGCGCCGGGGTGATCGCGCTCGTCAACGCGCATGAGCGCCTCGGCGACCGCGACGCGGCCATCGCCGAGGCGACGCGCGCCTGGCGCGAAATGCCGCTCACCCGCGACGCGCATGACGCGCTCTCGGCCCGCTACGGCGAGCATCTCGCCGCCCATCACGAAACCCGCATGGAGGAGATGCTGTGGCGCAACGCGCGCAGCGCCGCGACGCGGATGAAGCCCTTGATGAGCCCGGACTGGCAGCGGCTCGCGGATGCGCGGCTCGCGCTCTATGCGCGCGACGGGGGCGTCGATGCGCGGATCCGGGCGGTGCCGGACGCGCGCTCGGACGATCCGGGGCTCGCCCATGCGCGCTTCGACTGGCGCATGCGCGCGGGCAATCACGACAGCGCCGGCGAGCTGATGCGCGCGCAAAGCACCAGCGCCGAGACCCTCGGCCGCCCCGAGGCCTGGGCGAGCGACCGCCATTTCCTCGCCCGACGTGCGATGCGCGCGGGCGACGGGCAGGAAGCCTATGACAACGCCGCGCATCATCACCTGAGCTCGGGCGGCAACTTCGCGCAGCTCGAATGGCTGGCGGGCTACGTCGCGCTGACCTATCTCGAGGACGCCGAGACCGCCGCGCGCCATTTCCGCACCCTGCGCGACGGGGTGAGCACCCCGATCAGCCTGAGCCGGGCGGGCTACTGGGAGGGGCGCGCGCACGCCGCGATGGGCAATGACGACGCGGCCGAGGAAGCCTACGGCTTTGCCGCGCAATACCAGACCGCGTTTTACGGGCTGCTCGCCGCAGAGGAGGCCGGGGTGGAGATGAACCCGGCGCTGACCGGGCGCGACGGGGCGCCGGACTGGCGCGGCGCGTCGTTTGCCGATGATTCGCGGCTCGCGGCGGCGCAGCTTCTCTTCGATGCCGGGCGGCGCGGGCCGGCGCGGCTGTTCATCAACAGCCTCGCGCAGTCGCTGCCCGATGACGAGCTCGCCGCGCTGGGGCAATTCACGCTCGACATGGGGGCGGAGAACCTCGCCGTGACGGTGGGCAAGCACGCGGCCTCGCGCGGGGTGGATGTGCCGCAGGCGAATTTCCCCATCGGCGAGCTGTCGGGGCTCGACCTGCCCGCGCCGCCCGAGCTGACGCTGGCCATCGCCCGGCGCGAGAGCGAATTCGACATCGCCGCGCGCTCGCCCGCCGGGGCGCTGGGGCTGATGCAGGTGGTGCCGGGCACGGCGCAGATGATGGCCGACCGGCTCGGCGAACCCTACGAGCTCGACCGGCTGACGACCGATCCGCGCTACAACGCCCGGCTCGGCGCGCAATACCTGCGCCAGCTTTCGGACGAGTTCGGCGACTCGCTGATCCTCGTGGCGGCGGGCTACAACGCCGGCCCGGGCCGCCCGCGCCGCTGGGTGCAGGAAATGGGCGACCCGCGCGATCCGGGCGTGGACCCGATCGACTGGATCGAGCACGTCCCGTTCTCCGAGACGCGCAACTACATCATGCGGGTGGCCGAATCGATGATGGTGTATCGCGCACGGCTGAGCGACGAGGCCGGCGAGGTGCGGTTGAGGGAGGTGTTGGTGGGGGGCTGACCAGCGGTTTACTTTGAATTGAGCTATAACGAATTTAGGCGACCAGAGTGAAGGCTAATGAAAAGAATGCTTCCATCGCGGTCTGCCGTAAAGAAGGCAGGTCAACGTGCCGCGAATGCCGGAGATCCATCGAAGGTTTCTTCTGAAGACTTGAAGATTTTAGATGAGTGGCGCAAGGCGCATCTCCAGCCGCTAACAGCGATTTCAATGTGGCTTCGAAACCCCTCAATAAAGGAGACAAATTTATCTCCCGCACAGAGATTAAAGCGGCGAGACACACTGCTAGATAAGATCATAAGTGGTCGAGCGCGTGATGCATCCACGATGCATGATTTGGGTGGATGCCGCTTGATTTTTCCTGACATCGATACGCTTGAGCGTTTCAGGACTTATCTGGAGGATGAAAGTCGTGCACAGCACAAACTAGTGCACGCGCGCGATAAATATGATTATATCCTTGAGCCCAAGCATACAGGTTACAGAGGCGTCCACTACATTTATGGGTATCAGACCCGCGCATCAACATCGTATCA
>PUKW01000352.1 GCA_003550665.1 Paracoccaceae bacterium
CGCAGCGAATGGCCCGCCATCACGCAGATCGTGTTTCGCAACTATCAATGGGGTGCGGAGAAGCGCAACTCGACGCTCTGGTTCGACGACAATTTCGTCGGCACCGAGCTCGATGAAAAGGTCAGCTTTGCGGGTATGGCCCGGGCCTGCGGCTTGCAGGGCGTGGTCGCCCGCACGATGGACGAGATGACGTCCGCCCTGAACACCGCGATCAGGGACCAGATGGAAAGCAACAAGACGACGCTGATCGAGGTGATGCTCAACCAGGAACTCGGCGAGCCGTTCCGCCGCGACGCCATGAAGAAGCCCGTCGAGGTCGCCGGCATCGACCCGGCGGACATGGTCGTGCGAGCCGTCTGACCGCCTGATGCGGATGCGTCCGACGCCGCATTGATGGCCGCGATGCTCCGGCTGCGCCGCGAGGAACTCGGCCGCGCCAACTTGCGCTTGAGCACGCGCATCAGCGATATTGATTGAATCGGTACCTCAACCTTGCCCATAGGCTCGGCCAGCAGTTGCCTCGCCATGGCGGCATCATGGCCCATAGCGGCAGACTCGCTGCCTGACGCAGTGGGCGCTGTGGGTCGGGGGGATAGGGCAGGCTATCCTCTGGCAAGCTGAAAGAAAGGGGCCGACGCCGGGAGTGGTGCAGGATCCGAACCGAGGGTGCCCTGGGCAAGCTGCAGCGCGGCTTGCTGTGAGGCGCGCTCACGCGGCCGACCATGCCGAGCACCGCGTGGAGGTGGCAAACGATGCGCGCGACCCTCGCGACGCCAAGCGCATCTTGCTGGCGCTGCGCTCCAGGACTATCGCACCGAAGATCGCGGACCAGCTCGATATCGACGGTCACTGATCGCGCAGCGATGCACGCTCAGCCGCGCTGTTGTTGCGTTGATCGCTCGCTGCGCAAAGCGTCGGCCAAGCGATTGCAACGAAGCCGGAATACAGGTCAAGCCCGGCGAGATGTCGCATGCTGCAGCGCAGTATGCATTGGTATCCATTTGAAAATGAAGGAACAAATTGTCGCAGCGGTGGTCCGGGCCGGTGCGCGGGGCGTATCCCCTGTGCAAGAGAGCAAAGGAGATGGCAATGGATATCGCACTTGGTTTTCTGACTTTCGGCACGCTCGGCTCTGTCGTGGTGTTCGCCTACATGAGCGCCCGCCTCGCCGACAAGCAGCTCGCAGAAACACGGCGCGGCGTCGGTGGCCGCAAATCGGCGCTGTCGAGCGATGGCATCGCCGAACGGTTGGCCGCGCAGAAGACCTGATGCGTCAGCGACCCGAGATGAAAAGCCCGGCCATCCCGGCCGGGCTTTTCATTTGACTGACCCAACCCCGCCGGATTTTCGACGGTTGAGCTATCTTGCTTTCGTGCGCGGCTCCTGAAGTGGATTGTCGACGGCTCTGCGCCGAACGCGCCTCAAGCCGCCGGAATGCCGACTTAATCTGATCGAGACCGCCACCACCGCTCTCGAAGCAATCATGATCGGGAATGGCGGACGCCGTCGGCGACGCAGGATGCGGACCATCCTGTGTGATATGGCTCGAGGCCCCGCAGCCGGTCGCCCCTCGCGTCGGTCGTGACGAAGCGAGAGCGCGGCAAGCGCTCTCGAACATCCCCGCCCGCGCATCCGGCGGCGCGGTCATCAGCTCCGCCAGCCCGCGCGCCTGTCCGGGGCCGGGGCGGGGCCGGTGGACTGTCCGACCGTGAGGTCGGATTCGAGCAACTGCTCGCGCGGCGTGGTGTCGGGGTGGCTGATTAGCTCGATCAGCATCCTTGCGGCGCGGCGCCCGGCCTCGTGTACCGAGGAGCGCGTCGCGGTAAAAAGCGGCTCGGCCTCGCCGTTGCGCAGGTAGGAGAGCATGTCGTCATGCGTGATCACCGACAGCTCGCGCCCGAGCCGCAGCCCCGCCTCCTCGGCCGCCCGGCGCAGCCCGATCGCGGCGATCATCGACGAGACGAGAATCGCCGTGGGCGGCGCGTCGGCCCCGAGCAGATCGCGCGTGCTGCGATAGCCGTGCGCCTCGGTCATCTCCCCAGAGCGGATCAGCGCCGGGTCGGCCTGCAGCCCCGCCGCCGCGAGGGCCTGCGCGTAGCCCTCGCGCCGGCGCAGGGCGAAATCCATCGCCTCGGGGCCGTTCACGAGCCCGATCCGGCGATGCCCGAGATCGAGCAGGAAGCGCGTCGCGCGTTCGAATGCGCGGCGGTTGTCGACATCGATCCAGGGGTATGGGCGCGCCGCCCCCGAGCTGCGCCCGTGCACGAGAAAGGGCAGCCCGATCTCGTTGAGCAGCGCGATGCGCGGATCGTCGCGCCGCGGCGCGTGGACGATGACGCCGTCGACGCTGCCGCGCGCCTTGAGATCGCGGTAGGTGGCGGCCTCTTCGGTATCGGGCACCACCGACAGCAGCATCTGGTAGCCCGCTTCGGCGTAATGCGCCCCCGCCCCGGCGAGGAAGTCGCCGAAAACCGGGTTGACCATCTCGTGATGGGTGGAGACGGGGATGACATGGCCGATCGCCATGGCGCGCCCGGTGGCAAGGCTGCGCGCCCGCGCATTTGGGTGGTAGTTGTGCGCGCGCGCCGCCGCGATGACGCGCAGGCGCGTCGATTCCCCGACTTCCGGGTAGCCGTTGAGCGCGCGGCTGACCGTGGTGGGCGACAGGCCGAGCCGCCGGGCCAGTTCCTTGAGGGTCATCGCGCCGTCCCAAATCGTTTTGACAAAGAGCAGGTTAGCCGGGCGCGCCCGGCGCGTCAAAGGCAATCGGGTGTCCCGTGCATCATGCTGCACCTGCAAAATAGCTAACATTTCCCGCGCTTTGCCGGATGCGCGATTGACAGGGCGTCACGATTGCGCGAGGCTCCGGATTGTCAAAGCGGTTTGAAAGCTGCCAGATCACGACCGGGTGACGCGGAGGAGGCGCGCGCCCGGCGCAGCCGAAGAGGGAGGTGACACCGATGAGAGCAAGGCTCTATGCAGGCGCGGCGGGGCTCGCGCTCATCGCCGGGACGGCGGGGGCGCAGGAGCTGATCTTCACGCCGGGCGAAGAGGACCGGTTCAACTGGGACAGCTTCGACGCCTTCGCCGAGGACCACGACCTCGACGGAGAAACGGTTTCGATCTCGGGGCCCTGGACCGGGCGAGACGCCGAAATGGTCGAGAACGTGCTCGCCTATTTCAAAGAGGCCACCGGTGCCGAGGTCAACTACTCCGGCTCCGACAGCTTCGAGCAGGATATCGTGATCTCCGCCGAGGCGGGCTCATCGCCCAACATCGCCGTGTTTCCCCAGCCCGGGCTGGCCTCGGACATGGCGGAGCGCGGCCATCTCGAGCCGCTCGGTGACGATTTCGCCGACTGGGTGCACGACAACTACGCCGCGGGCGAGGCCTGGGCGGAGCTTGCGACCTATGAGGGCCCCGACGGGGAGGATATCTTCGGGCTCTTCTACAAGGTCGATGTTAAATCGCTCGTGTGGTACAGCCCCGACCAGTTCTTCGAGATGGGCTACGAGATACCGGAGACCATGGAGGAGCTGCAGGAGCTCACCGAGCAGATCGCCGCCGATGGCGAGACGCCGTGGTGCATCGGGCTCGGCTCGGGCGAGGCGACGGGCTGGCCGGCAACCGACTGGATCGAGGATCTGATGCTGCGGCTGCACGATCCCGAGGTCTATGACGACTGGGTCAGCAACGACATGCCCTTCGACGATCCGCGGGTGATCGAGGCGATCGAGGAGTTCGGCTGGTTCGCGCGCAACGACGCGCATGTGCGCGGCGGCGCCGAATCGGTGGCGACCGCGGACTGGCGCGACAGCCCGTCCGGGCTGTTCGGCTTTCCGCCCGACTGCTACATGCACAAGCAGGC
>PUKW01000311.1 GCA_003550665.1 Paracoccaceae bacterium
CGAGCAGGCGGAACGCCTCGTCCACGGCGGGCTGCGGGTAGCGGCGCAGGTAGCTGCGCCAGAAGCCCACATAGCCGAGCTGGCCCGACAGCACGTTCTCCATCACGCTGAGCCGCTCTACGAGGGCGTATTCCTGAAAGATCATGCCCATGCGCCGGCGCGCGCGACGCAGATCGCCGGTCCCGAGGCCGGTTATCCGGGTATCGCCGAGCCGGATGGTCCCCGCGGTGGGCTCCACCAGCCGGTTGACGCAGCGGATCAGCGTGCTCTTGCCCGCCCCGGAGGGACCGATGAGCGCGATGACCTGCCCTGGCTCCACGGTAAGATCCACGTCAGTGAGCGCCTGATCCCCGGTGCGGTAGCGCATGGTGAGCTGTTCGATGGTGAGCATGGCGGCCTCGCGTCGGGAATTGGCGGGCCGCCGGGCGCCTGGTCGCCCGGCGGCGCCTCGGTCAGCTGCAGGAGAAGGTATCGCCCGTCTCGGCGGCGATGGTGCGGATGATTTCCCAGTCAACCTCGTAGCTGATCTCGATGAAGCCGTCCTGATCGGCGAATTCCTCGGCGATGTCGCCGCCCCACTCGAAGGTCATGAAGGCCTCGCGCACGGCTTCCTGCAGGTCGGGGTGCAGGTTGTAGACATAGCCGTAGGACGTGGTCGGGAAGGTCTCGGACTGGTAGAGAACCTCGATCTGGTCCTCGGAGATCACTTCGCGATCGAACATGCGGTGCATCACCGAGTTCGCGATGGCGGCGGCCTCGTAGTCCTGGTTGGCCACGCCGAGCACCGAGTTGTCATGTGCGCCCGAGAAGGTCGTCTCCACATCGGTTTCGACATCGAGGCCGAATTCCGCCATCAGCAGCGCCGAGGGGGCGCGAAAGCCCGAATTCGACGATTCGGTGACGAAGGCGAGCTGGCGGCCCGGCAGGTCATCCATCGAGTCGATGCCGCTGCCCGGATAGGTGATGATCTCCATCTCGTAGCCGCTGATCGCACCGTCCTCGCTCATCGTCACATAGGGGTGAAAGCCCGCGCAGTTGACAGCGAGCGGGACCGAGCCGGTGGCGAAGCCGCCCACATGCAACCGCCCGGCGCGCATCGCCTCGACCATGGCGGCGTAGGAATCGACGGTGAAATAGGTCACGTCGCGCCCGGTCGTCTCCAAGAGATGCTGGATGAAGTCGTCCCAGACATCCTCGTAGAGCGCCGGGTCCTCGACCGGGGTGTAGGTGAAGACGATCGTGCTCGGATCGAGCCAGTCCGCCTCGTCCTCCGGCGTATCGGCAAGCAGGTCGCCATTCGTGTCGGTAAAGCGCTCGTCAAGGCTCGGCTCGGCGTCATCGGCGAAGGCCGGCCCGGCGGCGAGCGCGGCGGCGGCGAGGGTGGCGAAGGTCGTGCAGGTGCGCGGCATGGTCGCTCTCCAGTGAACTTGCGGTCTGCGGGGCGGCGCCGGCATGTGACGCCGTCCTGCACGACGTGGCCTAGCAGCGGCATGTGTCAGTTTCGTGGCACCGGCGCGAATGCCGAGGGCTCAGCGCGGCGCGCCGCATCGGCCTCCTGCTGTCCGCTGACCCCTGCGCCACAGGCGCCGCACGGCCCGGGGACATGGTGGCGACGCGCTCCAATCGAAAATCCTTGACAGGCGCGGGATGCCGACGCGATCCAGAGATCATGCGACAGGCCCTACGGGGCCTGCCGACTGATCCGGGAAAGCTCGGGTGCCAGGCATGGTTGGCAAGGAGTCCACTCAGGCCGTCAGGGGACACGACGCGACCGCCGCAACCTTTGACCTTGTCGTGGTCGGCGCCGGCATCGCGGGACTCAACGCGCTCTTCGCCGCCACGCAATACGTGCCGAGTGGCGCGAGGGTCCTGCTCATCGATCAGAAGACGGCGGCCGCAGAACTGTGGAACATGGCCTATGACTATGTGCGCCCGCACCAGCCGCCCCCGATGTTCACCGTGGGCGACCTCGAATGGGATTGGCAGAACCCCCACCTAGCTCGCCAGACGCGACGAGGTGCGCGATCATCTCGCCAGTGCGCTCCGCGCTGTCGCGGACGGGGTCGCGCTCGAGACCCGTTTCGCTCACACGGCGAGTGCCTGCGATGAGGTCCGGGCGGATCCCGGCTATCGCGCCCGGGTCGCGTTTCATCCCGATGACGCCCCGGAGCAGACCACGACCGTCAGCCGATGACGATGCGCCGCGTGACCTGGCCGTTGCTTTCCCAGTAGGTGTGCTTGTTGGCGATCTCGGGATCGTCCGGCGCCGGCTGCACGTTGCCGTTTGTGTCGATGGCGCGCGCGGTGACCGTGTGTTCGCCACCTGTCGCGCCGTCCCAGTCGAGCGACCAGAAGCTCCAGGCGTGTTCGGCATCCTGCTGCGGGTCGATGCGTTCGGCCTCGCGCCAGTCGCCGTCGTCGATACGCACCGTCCAGCTCCGTCACCTGCGCGGGAACCGACTTGAGCCGGTAGCGGTCGATCATGTTGCGCGTCCGGGCCGTGGTGCCATCCACTTCCCGCGCGCGCAGGGTCACGTATTCGTCGGCCTGGAAGCGGCCCATGTAGCGCGTCGCATGCGCCTCGAACCGCTCGAGCCACTTGACGTTGGCCATGCCGTACCAGCCGGGGACGATGAGGCGGAGCGGGTAGCCGTTGCGCGCGGGCAGATCCTCACCGTTCATGTGGTAGGCGAGCAGGGCATCGGCGTCCATCGCATCCCCGAGCGACATCGCGCGGGCGAAGTTCTCCTCGGTGGTGACGCCGTGCACCTCCTCCTCGCCGGAATCCGCACCGAAGAAGACGATATCGACAGCGCCGTCCTCAAAGCCCGCCTCCTCGAGCAGCGGTACCCGCGGGGTGCCGGCCCAGCGCGCATTGCAGATGCCGGCGTCGAGGAACGGCAGGCCATGATTGCCGGCGCAGTCGATCAGGGCGGTCACCTCATCGCTCGGCCGGCTGCGGATACCGTCGAGATAGGGCGTCATGGGCTTGCGCACCAGGCCGCCGATGCGCAACCGCCAGTCGGCTGCGTCGTTCTGCGGGACGTATTCGTAGCGCGTGATCCCGAAGAAGCGCTCATTCGGCGTGATCCAGCTATCGATCTCCTCCCATTCCGGCTGATTGCGGATCACGTCGGGCATGGGGTTGTCTTCACGCCGGTCATCCCGGGGGATGACGTTTTCCCCCGGCTGCATGCCGAGCATCCGCGCGAATGCCGGGCTGGAAAACAGCGACAGCGCGGTAAGGCCCGCGCCGCCATTGGTCAGCACGGCCCTGCGGGACACGGGTCGCTGATTGCCGGCCGCGATCGAAAAGCCTGAAAGCGTCATTGCGTCACCTCCCAGACGATATGGGCCCGGCGTGACGCTTCCCGTTGCGACTGCTCTGTTTTCTGGCTCTTCAAGCTGGCGCGCCCGGGTTGTGGTCACGCATCGCGTTCACCGGCGCTCTCGCCGCGGCGCCACCGGGCGAGGGGGCGGCGGAATTCGGCGGATGGCCCGGTGCCGGTTGACGCGATCAGTTTCTCCGCCGCGCTGGTTACGTTCGGCGGTGCTGGGTCGGCTGGGCCGGGCGCTGCTGACGGCTGAATGTGCTGGCGTGGGGTCGCCGTCACACCGCCCAGTCAGCCGGCACCCAGCGATAGCGGCCCTCAAGGCGCGCCACGTGGCCGAGGCCGGGCCAGGGCAGGTGGTTGGCGAGGGCGGTCAGCCGGTCGCGGGCGAGGCGGTCGAGCAGGTCCCTGCGCGTCGCCGCGCCCTGCGCGCCGTCCGCGTCGAAGCCGGGGGTCCATTCGGGCCGCTCGAAGGACGCCACCGGGTCGGTGAGCACATCGCCGATGACCATGAGCGCGTCATCGCCGCG
>PUKW01000294.1 GCA_003550665.1 Paracoccaceae bacterium
CCGGCGGCGCGAAACAGCGCGCGCAGCGTCGGGTCGATGCGCGCCAGCGGCCACGCCCGCATCAGCGCATGATCGGTGAGCTTGTCGATGCTTGCCTGCCAGTTGACGGCGTCATCGATGAGCCGGCGGAACAGGGGGATGTCGGCCTCGACCATCTCCTCGCCATCCACGATCGCGCCGATGCGCCAATCCTCGAACTCGCGGCGCACTGACTCCACGGTCTGACCCCCGGCTTCCATCTGAAACAGCGCCTGCACCGCATAGAACCGCGCGGCGGAGCGCTCAGAATGGGCCGTGCGCGCGGGCGTCATCGGCCGGACTCTTCGGGGGTGCGAAAGCCGATACCGCGGGTGCGATTCGCCCAGCCCCGCGACAGCGCGATCAGGTGCAGCGCCGCCGCCGCCGCGCCGCCGCCCTTATCGCCGCGCGCGGGATCGGCGCGCAGCACGGCCTGCTCGCGGGTTTCCACCGTGAGGATCGCGTTGCCGATGCAGCCCCCATCGAGCCCGAGCAGCATGAGCCCGCGCGCGCTGTCATTGCATACTGTCTCGTAATGCGTCGTCTCGCCCCGGATCACGCAGCCCAGCGCGGCGTAGCCGTCGAAATCGGTCTGCCGATGCGCAAGGCGGACCGCCGTCGGGATCTCCAGCGCCCCCGGCACCTCGACCACCTCCCAGCGGGCCCCGGCGCGCTCGGCCGTCGCCGCGGCACCGGCGATCAGATCGTCGGCGATGTCCTTGTAATAGGGCGCCACCACGAAAAGCAGCGAGACCGGCTTGTCGAACTGCGGCAGCGTCAGCGTGTGACGGGTGTCCTGTTCGGCCATGGATTACTCCTTGGGAATGGGGCGGGTGCCCGCGATCGACAGGCCGTAAGCGTCGAGGCCGATCACCTTGGGCGGTGGCGAATTGGTGACGAGTTCGAGCCGGTGCAACCCGAGCGCGGCGAGGATCTGCGCACCCAGCCCGTACTGGCGCAGCTTGCCCGGCGAGGCCGTCTCGCCACCCTCATCGAGCTCCATCTGCATCGTGTCCCGCAAGAGCACGACCACGCCGCGCCCCTCCGCGGCGATGAGCCGCATCGCGGCGGGCAGTTCCGGGCCGTGCGCGCCGAGCCCGAGCACATCCTCGAGCGGGGTGAGCGCGTGCATGCGCACCAGCACCGGCGTATCGCCCGACAGCGCGCCCTTGGTCAGCGCGATGTGCTCGGCGCCATGCGTCTCGTCGCGAAACACCCGCATCAGCCAGTCGCCGCCATAGAGCGATTGAACCGGGCGCACCGCGGTTTCCTTGACGAGGTTGTCATGCCGTCGGCGATAGGCGATGAGGTCCGAGATCGTGCCGATCCTGAGCCCGTGCAACTGCGCGAAGGCGACGAGGTCGGGCAGACGCGCCATGGTGCCGTCTTCCTTCATGATCTCGCAGATCACGCCGGACGGGTTGAGCCCGGCCAGCCGCGCCACATCGACCGCGGCCTCGGTGTGCCCCGCGCGCACCAGCACGCCGCCTTCGCGCGCGCGCAGCGGAAAGACATGGCCGGGCGTCGCGATGTCGGCGCGCCCCTTCGCAGGATCGATCGCGGTGGCCACGGTCAGCGCGCGATCATGCGCGGAGATGCCCGTCGTGACCCCCTCGCGCGCCTCGATGGAGACCGTGAAGGCGGTCTCGTGGCGCGAGGAATTCTTCGTGGACATCAGTTCGAGGCCGAGCGCGTCGATGCGCTCGCGCGGCAGTGCAAGGCAGATCAGCCCGCGCCCATGCGTCGCCATGAAGTTGATCGCGTCGGGCGTGGCCATCTGCGCCGGAATCACGAGGTCGCCCTCGTTCTCGCGATCCTCGTGATCGACGAGGATGAACATCCGGCCGTTGCGCGCGTCCTCGATGACATCCTCGACGGGTGATATCGCATCCGCGAAACTCTGCTCCGCCGGCCCCGGCGTCTCGTAGGTCATGGTCAAGAACCCCTGTCTGTGGGGCGGCAGATAGCCCATGCGCACGGCCATGACCAGAGCCGCGCGCTGCCGGCGCGCGGCGACGTGACGGGCACGGACCGCCCTATGCGACCTGTGCCTGCAAGATCGTGATCCAGGTGTCGCCGTAGCGTCGCCGCTCGCGCTCGATGAAACCGGCGGGCGACGGCTGCGGTGCATTTTCCTCCCACAGGATCAGCGCGTCCGCCGCGATCCAGCCGTTCAGCCGCCCGGCCTCGAGGGCCCGTGCGCCGAGCGTGCGCCCATAGGGCGGATCGAGGAAGACGAGGCGCGCCGGCGGCGCGGCATTCGGCCCGAGCTTGAGCGCATCACCGAATAGCAGATCCGCCCGGTCATTGGCGCCGAAGCGGTCGAGGTTCTGCCTGATCAGTGAGCGCGCGCGGCGCCCGTTATCGACGAAGGTGCAGAATGCCGCGCCGCGCGAGAGCGCCTCGAGGCCGAGCGCCCCGGTCCCGGCGAAGAGATCGAGCACGCGCATTCCGGATACTGGATCGCCGTAGCGACCGCCCATCAGCACGTTGAACAGGTTCTCGCGCACCCGGTCCGATGTCGGGCGCAACCGGTCCGGCCCGGCTTCGGCACCGGGCGCCGCCAGCCCCCGGCCGCGCCAGTCTCCACCCACGATCCGCATGCGCCGGCTCCTATCCGAGCAGGGTTTTCAACTTGGTCGCCGGGTCGCGCAGCGCGGCCTCGTCAGGGCTGCGCCCGGCCTCCAGCAGCCGCTTGCCGACCATGTAGGCGCGCGGCGCGTTCATCGCATCGACCGCGAGAAGCTCGTCGCCCGCGAAATACCAGTGTGATGCGGCGCCATCCCCATCGCGCCGCGAAACGATCCTGTCGAAGCCCGTCCCGATCCCGGCGATCTGCAGTTTCGTCGCGAATTGATCGGACCAGAACCACGGCACCGGCGCGTAATCGTATCCCGAACCGACCATGTCGGCGGCGGCACACTCCGCCTGGTCGATCGCGTTCTGCACACTCTCGAGGCGCAGCCGCCCGCCGCGATACGGAAACGAGGCGCAATCTCCGGCGGCCCAGATCCCGGGCACCGAGCTGCGCGCGCGGGCATCGACCGTCACGCCATCCGCGATATCGAGCCCGGCCTCCTGCGCAAGCCGCGTCTGCGGCGCGACGCCGATCCCGACGATCACGAAATCGGCGTCGATGCGACTGCCATCGCCGAGCTCGACGCCGTCGACACGCCGCCCGCCCGTCAACCGCGTCACCTCGACACCCTCGCGGATATCGACCCCGTTTTCGCGGTGCAGCGCGCGGAACCAATCCGCCGTTTCGCTGCAAGCCACCCGCTGCAGGATGCGGTCGGCCGCCTCCACGATCGTCACCGCGAGACCGCGCGTCGCCGCCACCGACGCGGCCTCGAGCCCGATATATCCGCCGCCCACGATCACGACGCGGCGCCCGGGCCGGATCTCGGGCATGAGCGCATCCGCGTCCGCCAGGCTGCGCATGAGATACACGTCCTCGAGATCGCCGCCGATTGCCGCCGGGAGCGCGCGCGCGCGCGCTCCGGTCGTCAGCGCGAGCCTGTCATAGGGGATCGCCTCGCCGTCGAGCACGACGCGGCGCGCCTCGGGATCGATCGCCCGCACCTGTGCGCCGGTGACGAGCCGGATATCGTTGTCGGCGTAAAACGTCGCAGGACGCAGATAGAGGCGCTCGGCGGGCATCTCCCCGACGAGATACGCCTTCGACAGCGGCGGGCGCTGATAGGGCGGCACGGGCTCGTCACCGATCAGCGTGATCGGCCCCGAATGCCCGAGCGCGCGCAGTTTCGCGACCAGCGTCGCACCCGCCTGGCCCGCGCCCACCACAACAATCGACGTCATCGCGCCCCTCCGATCTGGTCAGCTCTTCGCAGGGAGATATCTGTGGCGCTCATGCAAAAACAAGGAGGCACGCAACATCATGTCCATCTCAGTCGGTGACCGCCTTCCGGAGGCGACATTCCTGCGCGTCGGGCCCGAGGGGCCCGAGCAGGTCTCGTTGTCCGAACGCACCAGCGGGCGCAAGGTGATCATCTTCGCGGTTCCGGCCGCGTTCAGCGCCACCTGCAGCGCGCAGCACGTTCCAAGCTATGTCCGCACGAAGGAGGCGCTTTCGCAAAAGGGGGTCGACGAGGTCATCTGCGTATCGGTGAACGATCCCTTCGTGATGAAGGCATGGGCCGAAGCCAGCGGCGCCGAGGCCGCCGGGCTCACGCTTCTCGCCGACGCCGACGGGGCGTTCACGGCCGCGATGGGGCGCAATTTCGATGCGCCGCCGGTCGGATTCTACGGCCGCTCCGAACGCTATGCGATGATCGTGGAGGATGGGGTCGTGCGTGCGCTCGAAATCGAGGAAAACCCCGGCATGGCGGAGGTCTCTTCCGGCGAGGCGATGCTCGAGAAAGTCTGAGCCCGTCGCGGCGCCCGCAGGGGCGCCGCGCGCTCATTTCGCCAGCGCGTCCATCTTGCGCGCAAGCCGCAGATCGAGCTCGGTCAGCCCGCCAGCGTCATGCGTCGACAGGGTGACCTCCACCGTCTTGAAGACATTGAACCATTCCGGGTGGTGGTCGAGCTTCTCGGCATTCAGCGCGACCCGGCTCATCCAGCCGAACGCCTCGACGAAATTCTTGAACTCGAACCGCTTGGTGATCGCGTCGCGGCCCTCGACCTCGCGCCAGCCCGTCGCGCGCAGGGCCTCGATCGCCTCGCTTCGCGCGCTTTCGCTGAGTTTCTCGCTCATTGCTCCTCCTTGCCGTTGCGACGAAACGGGCCGTAAGCGGTCAACACTTCGATTTCCTCGTCGATCGCGGCCCTTTCAGCCTCCAGATAGCGATCGACCGCGTCACGAAAACCCGCATCGGCGAACCAGTGCAACGAATGGACCTGATGCGGCAGATATCCGCGTGACAGCTTGTGCTCGCCCTGCGCCCCGGCCTCGACCCGCGCGAGTCCCCGTTCGATCGCGTAATCGATGGCCTGATGGTAACACAGCTCGAAATGCAGACAGGGGTGATCCTCGACGCAGCCCCAGTAGCGCCCGAACAGCGCGTCGCGCCCGATGAAGTTGAGCGCGCCGGCAACCCAGTGCCCCGCGCGTTCGGCCATGACGAGCAGAACATCGTCGCGCAAGGTCTGGTGGGCGCGGTCGAAGAAGTCACGCGACAGGTAGGGAATGCCCCATTTCCGCGCGCCCGTGTCGCGATAGAAGCGCCACATCGCATCCCAGTGCTCCGGGCGGATGTCGTCGCTCGTGAGCCGGTGAATGCGCCCGCCGAAATCCTGGGCGGTGGCGCGTTCCTTGCGCAGGTTCTTGCGCTTGCGCGACGAGAGCGCGGAGAGGAATTCCTCGTAATCTCCGTAGCCGCGATTGACCCAGTGATATTGCTGCGTCACCCGCGCCAGGAAGCCCGCCTCGCGCCCGGCCTCCATCTCCTCGCCGGTGCAGAAGGTCACATGGGCCGAGGACAGGCGGTTGGTTTCGGCGATCCGCGCCAGCCCCTCGAGCAGCGCCGCTCGTCCCGCCTGCGTTTCGCCTTGGCGGGTGAGCAGACGCCGCCCGGTGACCGGCGTGAAGGGCACAGCCGCCTGCAGTTTCGGATAGTAGCGCCCGCCGGCGTTCTCATAGGCGTTGGCAAACGCGAAATCGAAGATGTATTCGCCCTGGCTGTGGCTCTTGGCATAGAGCGGCATGACCGCGATCACGGCGCCGCCGCGCCGGACCACGAGATGCTGCGGCTGCCAGCCGGTGCCAGGCCCGACCGAGCCGGACTCCTCGAGAGCAGCGAGGAAACGATGCGTGGTGAAGGGGTCCGCGGGGTGGTTGGCGTCGGGGGCACCGGGATCGGCGCACGCGTCCCAGTCGTCGGCGTCGATCCGCGACAAGTCGCCCAGGATCTCGATTTCCAGAGAGGTTTCGGCCATGCGCCCCGGTCGCCGTTCGCACCGACTCACGGCGATGTGGTGCCGTCGCGACCCCGGTCAAGGGCCGGCAGATAGCTTTCGAAGGTGATATTGTCCGCATGCCGGCGTGCGGCCATTTCGTCAGCGGCGGACGTCACGGTCCAGCACAGCACGGGCCAGCCCTCGGCGCGCAGCTGCGCGACGCGCCGCCGGTCGAGATCGCGCGCGTCATGGGAGATGAAGCTCGCCCCGACGGCATCGAACGCGGCAATGTCGCGCAGGGCATGGCGTTCCTGCGCCGACAGCCCGGGCGCCTGCGCCGCGTCGAAGGCGCATGTCACGAGACCGCGCGAGATGTCTGGCGCAGCCTGCGCGAATTCCGCGACCGCGCCGGGTGCGAAGGACATCACTGCAACGGGCCCCGGATAATCCGCCAGCGCGCGGGCGGTGGCGGCTTCCAGAGGGCCGGGCCCATCGGCATACGCCTGATCCTTGAGCTCGATGAGCAGCGGCACGCGCCCGTCGATCAACTCGAGGATGCGCGCGAGCCGGGGTATCGTGTCGCGCCCACCGCGCAGCGCGATCCGTTCGAGCTCGGCCGCCGGGCGCGCCCGCACCGCGCCGGTCTCGCGGGTCATGCGATCGAGCGTGCGATCGTGAAAGACCATCGCCTCCCCATCCGCCGAGGGTTGCAGGTCGATCTCGATTACGTAACCGGCCGCGATCGCGGCCGCGACCGCGCGGGGACTGTTCTCGGCGCGCCCCTGCGCCGCGTCATGCAGGGCGCGATGCGCGATCGGAGTGCGCAGAAACGCTGCGGGCAGCGGCGGCCGCATCATCGGATGCGAAAGATCCCCTCGATCTCGACGGCGACCCCCATCGGCAGCGCCGCGACCCCGACCGCGGAGCGCGAATGCTGCCCGGCGTCGCCCAGCGCCTCGCCGAGGAAATCGGACGCGCCGTTGATGACCTTGGGCTGGTCGATGAAATCCGGGCTCGAATTGACGAAGCCGGTGAGTTTCACGACCCGGTCCAGACGGTCCAGGTCACCGTCACAGGCGGCGCGCAGCTGCGCGAGCAGGCTGATCGCGCAGCATTTGGCCGCGCGTGCACCCTCCTCGAGTCCCAGCTGATCGCCCAGTCGCCCCTTGATAAGCCCGCTTTCGTCCTGGCTGATCTGCCCCGACACGAAGACGAGATCACCGCTGATCACGAAAGGGACATAGTTTGCCGCAGGCATCGGCGCCTCGGGCAGGGTCACGCCGAGCTCGGCGAGTCGCGTTTCGATCTTTCCGCTCATGTTGGTCTCCTCGCAATGCTGCTCAAACCCTAGTCGGACCCGGCACCGGTTGAAACCGAAGATTCATCCCGCGCGCAATGCCCGCGAGAAATAGACGGTAACGGGGTCAAGCAAATAGCCGAGCGGCGTGCGTGTGCGGGTGCGGATGCGCGCCTCGGCGCGCATTCCGGGCTTGAGTTCGCGCGCCCCGAGCTTTTCGAGCTCCTCCTTCGAGATCGCGATTTCGGCCGCGAAATAGCGCTCCGCGCCATCGCGATCGCTGTCGGCGTCGGGCGAGATCGTGGTGACGGTGCCCTCGAGCGGCGGGGCGTCGCGCATTCCGAAGGCCGGGAAATGCAGCGCCGCGGTCTGACCGGCGTGAAGCTGGTCGATGTCGTCCGGCGCGATGCGGGCGCGCACGATGAGCGGGCGGTCCAGCGGAACGATGCTTGCCACCGCGTCGCCGGGTCCGATCACGGCGTTCGGCGACGTCGCCGCGATGTCGTGGACGATGCCGTCCGCGGGCGCGCGCAGGGTCTTTCGGTCGATGCGGCGGCGCAGCTCGTCGCGTTGCGCGTCGACCTCGACGAGGCGCGGTCGCAGCTCCCGCAGGGCGGTCTGCGCCTCCTCGGCACGTCGGTGTTGCAACAGCGCACTCTCGATCCGCAATTCGCTGATCCGGGCCGCGCTGGCGGTGCGTTCAGCCTCGAGCTTTCCGATCTCGCCCGAAATCCGTGCCTGTTCGCGCTCGAGTGCAAGGACCTGCGCCTCGTTGGTCAGCCCCTTCTCGCGCAGGGTGCGCTGGGTGGCGAGCTCGGTGGTGATGAGCCGGTGCTGCAGTTCCAGCGCGGAATGCTCGGACCGGGCCCCCTCGATCCGGTGTGTCATCTGCGTGCGGCGCAGCTCGAGGCTACGCTGTTCCTGCTCCAGAACGTCGCGCCGCTTGGCGTGCAGCTCGCGCTGCCCTTCGATCGCGTCGGCGGCCGCCGCGCCCGAGCTCGCCGCATCAACCAGGGCCGGATCGAAGCTCAGCTCTGCGGCGTCGTCACGCTCCGCCTCGAGACGTGCGACGCGTGCCATGATCTCTTCGCTCTCGGAGACGAGCAGCGCCTTGCGTGCGCGCAACGCGGTTGCATCGAGGCGCAGGATGGGCGCGCCCTCCGCGACGCGGTCGCCGCGCGAGACATGCCGCTTGGCCAGAACCCCGCCTTCCTGATGCTGGATGACATGGTGATCTTCCGGAACGGCGACCGTTCCGGCCGAGATCACGGCCCCGGCGATCCGCGTCGTCGTGGCCCACCCTCCGACACCGGCGACAAGTAGCGCGAGCGCCGCGATGCCCGCGACGACCGGACCGCGTGCGCTCCAGGGCGCGCTCATGAGGCGCTCCCGATCCCGGCGGCGGGCGCTTCCGCGGGACCGTGACCGAGGTCGCGCAGCACCCGCTCACGCGGGCCGTGATTCTTCCGAACGCCATTCTCGAGCAAGAGCAGATACTCGCACTCGGCGATCGCAGCGGGCCTGTGACTGAGCACCAGTGCGCAGCCGCCGCCGGCCTTGTGCGCGCGCAGGGCCGCGTTGAGCGCGGCGCAGCCGTCGCCGTCCTGCATTGCGGACGGGTCATCGAGAACGAGAACCGGCGGGTCGCCGAAAAGCGCCCGCGCAAGCGCGATGCGCTGGAGCTGTCCGCCCGAGAGCGTCGGCGCGCGCATATCGAGCTGCGTGTCATAACCATCCGGGAGCTGCAGGATCATGTCATGCGCCCCGGCGCGCATCGCCGCGCGCATCACAGCGGCGTCGTCGCGCTCGGGGCGCATGCGGGCGATGTTCTCGGCCACCGTGCCGGTGAACAGCGTATGCGCCTGCGGAAGGTAGCCTATCTGCCCGCAGAAACCGTCGGCGCCGTATTGCGTCCGCTCGGCACCATCGAGGCGCACGCTGCCCCCCGCCAGCGGCCATGCCCCCGTGAGGGCGCGCGCGAGCGTCGTCTTGCCGGCCCCGGTCCCGCCGATCACGCCCATCGCCGTGCCCGGCTCGAGGTGCAGAGAGACCATCCGCAATGTCGGCCGCCGCGCGTTCGGCGGAATTACGGTCAGCTCCCGCGCATCGAGCGTGCCGCTCGGTGCGGCGAGCGCCGTGCGCGCGGCCTCGGGCGGGGCGGCTTCGAGCGTCCGGGCGAGCCGGCCCCAGCCGGCGCGCGCGCGGCGAAACATGCCCCATTGCAGGATCGCCGTATCGATCGGCGCGAGAGCCCGGCCCATCAGGATCGAGGCGGCGATCATCGCACCCGGAGAAAGCGATTGCCGCAGGACCAGCCAGGCGCCGACGGCCAGGATCGCCGATTGCAGGAAGAGCCGCAGCGTGCGCGACGTCGCGAAGGTCGCCGCGTTGCGCTCTGCCGTCGCGACCTCGTGACGCAGCATGGGATCGCGCACAGCCAGCCATCGGGTCGTGATGGCGCCGCGCATCCCGAGCGCGCCGAGATCCTCGGCATGCGCGGCCGCCTCGTTACCGAGCCGATCGGCGCTGCGCGCCTGCGCGAGGGCGGCGTCCATGTCCGGCGCACACCGGGCCTGTCCGATGATCGTCGCGAGCGCCAGAAGGAGCGCCGCACCGACGGCAAAGGCCCCGAGCAGCGGGTGAAACAGAAAGATTGCCCCGAGAAGCAACGGTGTCCAGGGCGCATCGAGCAGGCAGGGAAACCCGGGCGTCGCCGTGAAGCGGCGGATCGCATCGAGGTCCCGCCATGGCGGCTCCCGCCGCAAGCGGGACGGCTGCCTCAGCGCGGCGTCGAAGACGCGGCGTTCGAGCAGCGCCTGCACGCGTCCGCCCGCGCGCGCGGCGATCCGTGCGCGAGCCTGATCGAGGATGGCCATGATCACATAGAGAAACGCCACGAGCGCGAGGAGAACCACGAGCGTTTCCTCCGAGCGGCTCGCGATCACGCGCTCATAGAGCTGCAGCATGAAGATCGGCCCGGTGAGCATCAGCAGGTTGACCACCATGCTGAACATGAGGACCGGCGCCACCAGCCCGCGCAGGGATCGGCGGGCGTCGCGCAACGCGTCGCCGGGTTTACCTTGATCTGTCGCGGCGTCGTCGGTCATCGGATCGCAATCGCGCTCGAGTTGCTGCCTTGGCCTTGCACTTTCGGCCGATCTTTCCGCGGGTCGGGCGCACCCGCGGCCCCGCGGTTCACGCAAACTGCAGCCTCGAAGGTTAATTTCGCGTGTCACCGGTTCGCGTTTCGTGCAGGCTTGGGGTGCGCTGCACCGCGATGAAGGCGCTTGCGGCGCGCCCGACGAGGCGGCGATCACGACCCTGGCGAGGATCCCGACCGTGACCCGCAAGAGGCGAATCACGCAGGCCGCGCGTTTCTCGACCGACCCCGGCGCGGAGCGTCACCGCGACATCACGCGGGCGATGCAGAGCTGCCCGGTGCTTGATCCGACCCGGCGCGCGGTATATCGCTCCGAGGGCGCGATGGGCGCGGCCGGGACCGATCGACCGCGCGCGGCCTCGCCACCGCGCGCATGCGCGCGGCGTCAGCACGACGCTGCCTTGGCCGGGCCGCGTGTCGTCGGCATCCCGGGACGGCCAATTCCGACCGGATCAGCCACGCCGACGCGCTGATCCGAGCCGAGGATCGCGATGGGGCGGTCCGCGGACTGCGAATTCTCAAGGGAGCCTGACAGGTCATGCTCGCACTTCCGGCAGGCGCAGCGATCTGGTTTCTGCCGGTGACACTTCCGGCGTTGCTGTGGGCGGCATGGAGTGATCTGCGCGCGATGCGGATACCGAATGGCTGCGTGGTGACGCTCGTCCTGGTCTACGCGGCGGTCGGACCGCTCGTCCTGCCGCTTGCCGATTGGGGCTGGGGCTGGGTGCAACTCGTCGTGGTCCTCGTGGTGGGATTCGCCCTCAACATGGCAGGGGCCCTCGGGGCCGGGGACGCGAAACTCGGGGCCGCGATGGCAGCCTTCATCGCACCCCCTGACATTGCCTTTTTCCTGCTTTTCCTGGCGCTCGTCATGCTCGCCGCGCTGCTGACCCACCGGACGGTGCGCGCCGTGCCGATCCTGCGGGGTCTGGCCCCGGACTGGGTCTCCTGGCAGCGACGCGATTTTCCGCTCGGCTTCGCCCTCGGCCCCGCGCTGGCCCTCTATTTCGCCATCACCGTGTTGCAGGGGATGCGCTGATCGCGCGTGCCCGCATTCTGCAAGACTGCCCCGTCGCGCGATCACCGGCGGCGGTCCGGACGCGCGAGCGCCTGACTGCGCGGCCGGGCACCGTTTACAACTCGCCGAAGACGCGGATCACGCGGATCGCCACCGGGCCCAGAGTGATGAGCAGGAGAACCGGAAGCATGAGCCCGGCGATCACGCCCGACATCTGAACGGGCAGCCTGTTGGCCTTCTCCTGCGCGCGCAGTTCGCGCTCGATGCGCATCTCCTCGGAATACGTCATCAGCGCCTCCGACACGCTCGATCCGTATTGCTGTGACTGAACGATCACGTTCGCGACCGCCATCGCGTCATCGATCCCGAGACGCTGCGCCATCGCGAACAACGCACTCTCGCGATCGCGGCCGGCCATGATCTCGCTTTGCAGGGTGAGGAGCTCTTCGGAAATCTCGGGGGCGACCGGCGCCATCTCGCGCGCGACGCGGTCGATCGCCGGATCCAGCCCCATCCCCGCCTCCAGCGAAATCTGAAGCAGGTCCAGCGTATTGGGAAAATTTTCCTCGATCCGCCGCTGACGTGCGGCCATCCGGTGCCGAAGCCAGAGCTGCGGGCCGTAGAACCCGGCCGCAAGAAGGATCACCGCGGCGAAAAGCGCCTGGTTGCGGCTGATGCCCATCACGACCTCGGAAAGCGGGGCCGGAAGATCGAGCACGCCGCGAGAGAAGAAGACGACCAACAGCGCGGCCGGCAGCGCGACCCCGACAAGAAAGCGCAGCAGAAAGAAGTTCCGAACGACGTTCGGACCCCGAAAGCCCGCGCGTTCGAGCTGGCGGCGGATCGCGCTGCGCTCCGTTTCGTCCTCGGGCACGAAGACCTTGTCGAGCCCCGATGGATCGGCCGCCGCCGGGCGCAGGATTGCCGGCCCGCGCGCCAGCGCGGATGCCGGGCGCCGGCCAATGGCGCGCATGCGATTGCTGACAGGATCCGGCGCGAGCGCCGCGGTGAGCGACACGATCGCGATGAAGACGCCGGCGCCGATCGCCGCGAGCAGCAGCGCATCGGGTGGCAGATCGAGCCCCACGATCGCGTCCATGATCGTTTCCAGCATCGATTCCCCCTATACCCTGAAATTCACGAGCCGGCGCAGGATCAGGTAATTCGCTGTGATCAGGGTCACCATCAGCCCCCCGATCCACGGAAACAGCGGATCATCGCTGACATCGCCATAGAAGGAGGGCGAGGTCAGCATCACGACCCCGATCAGCACGAATGGCAGGACGGACAGGATCTGCATCGAAAGCCGGCCTTCCGACGAGATCGCCCTGATCTTCTTGTTGAGAGTGAAGCGGCCCCGGATCACCTTGGAGAGAGTCCGCAGGATACGGCCGAGATTGCCGCCGCTGCCCGCCTGGATACTGACCGCCGCGGCGAGGAAGCGGAAATCCTCCTGATCGACGCGCGCGCCGAGATCGCCGAAGGCGTCGGTCAGTTCGTCGCCGTAAGCGATCTGATCGGCCAGTGTGCGGAATTCGCCCGCGATCGGTTCGGGCATCTTGCGCGCGGCATCGGAGATAGTGGCGCCGATCGGATGGCCGACGCGAAGCCCGCGCGCCATGAGTTCGAGTGCATCGGGCAGCTGTTCGACGAGCTTGTTGATGCGCCGGGCCCGGGCATGGTTGAGACCGATCCCCAGCGCGGCCGTTATCGGCACAACCGCCGCCGCGAAGCCGAGCGCCGGGCCCAGAAACGCGCTCAGGAAGATGAAGACGAGCAGAACCAGCGCAAGATACGCCGCGACAAGCGTCCAGGGGCTGTTCGTCATCCCCGCCTGTTTCATCGTATCGGGAAGGCGGCCGAAAAGCGGGATGCGCTCGATGAGGCCGCGTCTGCCGGAATTGCGCAACAGCCGGATCACCTCGTCGGGCGAGCCGGCCGCGCGGATCTGTTGCAGCCGCCGGCTGCGCACGCGTGCTGCCGCGTCCTCGCCACCGATCATCCGCGCGAGGCCGGTGAGCGCGATGACGACGCCCACGAATACCGCCGCATAGGTCAGTGTCTGCGGGGTGAAGACCACGAAATCCATCATTCCGCGACACCGTTGCGGGTGAAGACTTCCGAGCCCAGATCAATCCCCGCAGCAAGCAGATGCGGCGCACAATGCGGGCGCACCCCGGTGGGGCCGAAGTCGCCGAGGACGGCGCCGGAGGTGGATTTTCCCCGCTTGTGGAACAGGAAGATGTCCTGCATCGAGATGACGTCGCCCTCCATGCCGGTGATTTCCGCGATGCTCGTGACCCGGCGCTTGCCATCGCTCAACCGGTTGAGCTGGATGATGATGTGGATGCCGGACGCGATCTGCTTGCGGATCGCACTCAGCGGCAGATTGGCCCCGACCATCGTGACCATCTGCTCGAGGCGCGAGACCGCATCGCGCGCCGTATTCGCGTGGATCGTCGTCATGGATCCCTCATGGCCCGTGTTCATGGCCTGAAGCATGTCGAAGGCTTCGGCCCCGCGGACCTCGCCGACGATGATGCGGTCGGGGCGCATGCGCAGGGCGTTGCGCACGAGATCGCGCTGCAGGATCGCCCCTTCCCCCTCGGCGTTGGGCGGGCGGGTTTCGAGGCGGATCACGTGGTCCTGCTGAAGCTGCAGTTCCGCCGCGTCCTCGATGGTCACGAGACGCTGGCGCGGGTCGATATAGGCCGACATCGCGTTGAGCATCGTCGTCTTGCCCGACCCGGTCCCCCCCGAAATGATGACGTTCAGCCGCGCATCGACGAAGGCCCGAAGGATCCGCGCCGCCTGCTCGCTGAGGCCGCCAAGCTCGACGAGGCGGTGCATCGTCAGGGCCTCCTTCGAGAACTTGCGGATCGACAGGGACGGCCCGTCGATCGCACAGGGCCGGATGATCGCGTTCACGCGGCTGCCATCCTCGAGCCGCGCATCCACCCAGGGCTGCGATTCGTCGACCCGGCGGCCGATGCGCGAGACGATCTTGTCGATGATCCGCATCAGGTGGCGCTCGTCGCGAAAGCGCACCGCGGTCTTCTCGAGCAGCCCGTGGCGCTCGACATAGATATTGTCGAAGGAGTTCACGAGGATGTCGTTGATGGTCGGATCGGCGAGCAGCGGCTCGAGCGGCCCGAGACCGAGGAGTTCGTCCATCACCTCGTCGACAAGCCTGTCGAGATCGGTCGTACTCATCGGCACGCCCTTGTCCTGAAGGACACCGGTGACCAGAACGGCCACCTCGCGGCGCAGCTCGGCGGGCTTGACCTTGTCGATCACCGAAAGGTTCATCTGCTCGAGCAACGTCTGATGCAGCTCCTGCTTGAGCTCGAGCCGTGTCGCGAGCTCCGCATCCGCTTGCGGACGGCGCGGCATCACGGCGACGTTGGGCGCCGGGGCATTCGGCATGCGGGTGACCGTGTCGCCCGGTGTCGGCGTCGCGCTGCGGTGGGTCGGTCCGTTGAAATTCTTGAACATGCCTCGTTCCTTATTCTGGTTGGCGTCTTGTTGCCGACAGCGACTTCGCCGCGCCGGTCGCCAGCTTGGCAAAGGCCCGCGCGACATCGCCCCGCGGCGCTGCGCGCATCACCGGTTCGCCACGATCAACGGCGCGCCGCATCATCCGGTCATTGCGCGGAACCCAGTGCTTGAGCTGGTTGCCGAGAGCGTTCTGCGCTTCCTTGTGCGGCCCCGACATCAGCAGCGGACGCTTCTCGCCATTCACGACGATCTCGATGGGCAGCATCGGCGCATCCTCGGTGTAGACGTCGATCAACCGCTTGCACTGACGGATCGAGGGCACCGATGTGTCGGTCACGAGCAGCATCAGCCCGGCACGCTTGAGGATCGGCTCGAGCCAGAGCACGAGCGCATGGGGCATGTCGACGACGACGTAGTCGTACTGCGCCGCAAGCCCGTCGAGGATCGCGGCGACATGATCGGCCGACATCGCGTCGAGCGGGACCGGCTCGTTCGGCGCGCCCAGCAGGTGCAGACCCGAGGCGTGGCACTGCATCGCCGAGGCGAGATAGCTCTCGTCGGGTGGCGTGTCGCTGCGCAGGATCTGCGCCATCGTGCCGCGATCCTCGAGATCGAGCAGGGTGCCGAGATCCCCGAACTGCAGGTCCAGATCGACAAGCGCCACCTTGCGCGCCGGCTTGCGCGAGAACAGCCCGGCCCGGCCGAGAAGCTCGTGCGCCAGATTGAGCGCGACGGACGTGGCGCCGCAGCCCCCCCGTGCCGACGCGACGGCGATCACCGCGCCCCTGTGGACGGGCGCGGCAGGGGCGGGGGGCGGCGCGGGGGCCGGGGTCTGCGCCGGGGCGAGCGTTTCACGCATCACCTCGCGCAACTCGTCGGCGCTGACGGAGACGGGCAGGATCTCGCGCACCCCGAGCCGGGTGAGCCCGCGCGCCGCCGATAGCGGCAGGTCGTGATGCGTCATCGCGATGATCGCGGTGCCGTCCGGGACCGCCGCGACCAGATCGCGCAGGCCCTGCATGTCATCCGCGTTCTCGGGCGCGATGTCGGCGATCACGAGCGCATGGCCGTTCGTGATGCCCGCCTCCAGGCTGCCGACCTCGGAAATTGCGCTTTCGCACCGCTCGACCGAGACATTGGCCAGCAGCACCGCCGCCGCCTCGACGAGCTCGGCGATCTCGGGGGCCGTGCTCAGAACGAGGACCGAGGTTTGCGTTTCGCTCATTCGCGCACCTGCTTGCATCTTGCCGATTTCGGCTGAGGTCGGTTGCGTCGTCATCAATCCACTCCGTTTGTCAGATCTTCGGCCGGCATCGCCACATGCATCGCTGCAAAGCTGAACGGCCCGCCAAGATCGTTGTCGCCGTTCCCGCCCGAGGCGAGGTTTCCGATGGCCGAAAGCGGGGTGACGAAGGCGAAGTCGAGATCGACGATCTCGGCGCGCACCATCGGGCGATACGGCCCCCCGAGAAAGCCGAG
>PUKW01000146.1 GCA_003550665.1 Paracoccaceae bacterium
CATCAACCTGCCGCAGCTTCGCGACGATCTCTTCGGGCTTGTATCTCTTGCGTGCCATCTTCGGTCCTCCTCTGGCGCAAAGCCAAACATAGGGGCGGACCACTTCAGTGGGGGTGGATCAATAACTTCCTGCCCGGAGACCTCGAACACCAGATCAGGGACTTCGTCGAATACTACAACACCCGGCGTTACCACGAGAGCCTGGGCAACCTGACGCCTGCCGATGTCTACCTCGGACGGGACGAGCAAATCCTGAAACAGCGAGAGGAGATCAAGCGTAAAACGATGCTCACGCGGCGCTTGCGCCATGAAACTGAAAACGCGTAATCTTGATCAAGGACGGGCCAGAGCCTCCAACCCGAAAACCGCCCAAGTGTCCCAAATTATCTGACGACGTGCACACCAAGGCCGGTGACGTCGATCTGCGAGGGGCCCTGCCCTGTGCCGGGCTGGGACTGTCATGATGCACCAAGGACGCTTGACATGGCTGAGAACCCGGCCTGCAAAGCTTGCCCGCAGTCGTGGCGCGCAGCCGGCGATGGTTACACCGGCGCGGCGCATTGGGGTCATCCTGCACCGGATGTGGGTAGACGACGCCGGCTGCCGCTCTGATCGTCCGGTGCCTTCTGTGGCCTGCGCAACGGGGTCACCAACCGTTGCCTGCCGGACTGCAGGCCTTCGAGGTCCCCGGGGACGCGGCTCCGATGATGCCGCGGTCCGGACTGTTGCCCGGCGACAGGGAGCACGACTGAGCGACGGGCACATCGCAATTGCATCGAGACGGCATTATGTTGGCGGCCAGCGCGCCGACCACGGGAGCATGCACCCGGGGTGATCCGAGGCGCAGGTCAACGTGAATGGCGGCGACGCGAAGTGCGCGTCTCAACCGAACCGCCCCCGCGCGGGCGGCGCCTCATCGCCAAAAAGGCTTGACCTGACGGCCCGGTCCCGAAATCCGGCCCGGACCGAGCCCCCTTGCCGGCCCTTCCTTTCACCTCGGGATGCGCCCTGGATGCCGGGCGCTGCGGGTGTCGTGGCGCGAATTGCGGCTTGCGCGCCATTTCATGTCGCCGAGGCGCGCATCGTGGCGAGCCCGGCGAGCAGCAGGGGCGTGTCCGCCTCGGCCCGGGGGGAAGCGCCCTGCCCGTCGAGACCCCGGTTCATCGCGGCGGCGAGCGCCCCGTCACCGATCACGGTGACGAGCTGGCCGAGCCAGTAGGGACGCGCCGCGGCGAGTTCCGCGCCCGCGAGCGCACCAAGGGTTGCCGCATCCTGCTGTGCCGGTGGGTCGATCTGCGCGGCGCCCAGGGTTGCGGCCAGCCGCTCCGGCCGCGCAAGCACGTCGTCGAGCGCGGTATCGAAAGCGGCCTCTTCAACCGCGTCGTCCCGCGGCGCGGCGAGGCCCGCCAGCAGCGCACCGGTCGCGAAGCCCTGAAAACTGACCACCTCGCCAGCGCTCAGATGCAGCCAGTGCGTCGTCGCCGGCCCGACGACGCAGGCCACACCGTCAAAATCCGGCCGCCGCGCGAGGAGCCCCGCGGCGCGCGTCTCCGCACCGTCGCTCCGCGCGCGGGGCACGCGCTGCGCGAGCGGCGGCACGAGCCGGGTCGGCGAAGCGTCCGCGGCGGATGGCAGCGGCGTGCATGGAACCGCACGCGCCGGCGCATCCGCGCCGCAGAGCAGCATCGGCCCCGAAGCGGGCAGCGTGCCCATCAGCAGCTGGGCGGCCTCGACGACCCCGTTGGCCGGGGCCGGGCCCGCCGTCTCGGCCAGGATCCGCCCATCCGCGGCGATCGCGAAGAGCCGCAGAGTTCCGGCACGGTAGTCGCCGGCGATCCAGTCGGGCGTTGGCGTCATGGCGCGGTCCTGTCACCGCGGCCCCGCCCGCGCAAGCCCCGTCGCACCCGCACGCCCGCCCCGCCGCGATGCCCGGGGGCGCTGCATGCATCACGCGGGGTGATGACTTGCATCAAGGACAGACAGGATGGCGGCGTCATTCTCGCGGCGGGGGCATCCTGCAGTGACTCGAATGGAGGAATGCCATGTCCGATACCCGATTCGATTTTCACGACCGCACGGCCATCATCACCGGCGCGGGCTCCGGCATCGGGGCGGCGATCGCGCGCGAACTCGGCGCGAGCGGCGCGCATGTCATCATCAGCGACATGGACGCCAGCTCCGCCGAGGCCATCGCCGCCGAGATCACGCAGGCCGGCGGCCGCGCGGATGCCTGCGTGGCCGATGTGGCGGATGCGGCGGCTGTGGAAAAACTTGTGGATTTCGCCGTGGAAAAGGGCGGCGCGCTGCACATGGCGGTCAACAATGCCGGAATCGGCGGGCCGAGCGCGCCGCTGGGCGAATATCCGCTCGATGGCTGGCGCAAGGTCATCGATGTCAACCTCAACGGCGTGTTCTACGGCATGCGCTACCAGATCCCCGCGATGCGCGCGGGGGGCGGCGGCGCCATCGTCAATATCGGCTCGATCCTGAGCAGCGTGGGCTTTGCCAACGCCTCCGCTTATGTCGCGGCAAAACATGCGGTTGCGGGCATGACCAAAACCGCGGCGATGGAGCATGCAGGCGACGGGATCCGCATCAACGCGGTTGGCCCGGCTTTCATCGACACGCCGCTTCTGTCGAAAAATCTCGACGCGTCTGTTATCGAACAGCTTGCCGGGCTGCACCCGGTGGGGCGGCTCGGCACGGCCGAGGAGGTCTCGGCGCTGGTGTGTTTCCTGCTGTCGAAGCGGGCAAGCTTCATCACCGGCAGCTATCACCTTGTGGACGGCGCCTACACCGCCCGCTAGACCGGCAGCAAGACCCACGACGAGGACGAGCACATGAAAGACATCGCCAATGGCTGGGCGCGGCCGGCAGACGAGGTCGCGCGCGCGCTCGAGACCGATGTGGAATCGGGGCTGTCGGCGGAGGACGTCGCGGCGCGGCTCGAGCGGTATGGCCCCAACAGGCTGCCCGAGGCGCCCAAGCCCGGGCCGCTCAAGCGGCTGGCGCGGCAGTTCGCCAATCTGCTGATCCAGGTCCTGATGGGTGCTGCGGTGATCACGGCGCTGCTGGGGCACTGGATCGACACCGCCGTGATCCTCGCGGTGGTGGTGATCAACGCGGTGATCGGCTTCGTGCAGGAGGGCCGGGCGGAGGCCGCGCTCGAGGCGTTGCGCGACATGCTCGCCCCGCGCGCCGCGGTGCTGCGCGGCGGCGAGCGCGCGACCATCGCCGCCGCCGAGCTTGTCCCCGGCGACGTCGTGCTGCTCGACGCCGGCGACAAGGTGCCCGCCGATCTGCGGCTCGTCGAAACGGCGGGCATGTCCGTCGAGGAGGCGATCCTGACCGGCGAGTCGGTGCCGGTGCGCAAGGGCACCGAGCCGGTGGCCGAGGATGCCGACCTCGGCGACCGCGCGGCGATGGCCTATTCGGGCACCATGGTCGCCGAGGGCTCGGCCACGGGCATCGTCACCGCCACGGGCGCCGAGACCGAGATCGGCCGCATCTCCGGCATGGTCGCCGGCGTCGAGCAGCTCACCACCCCGCTCGTGCGCCAGATGGAGCAGTTCGCCAAGTATCTGACGGGGTTCATCCTCGCCGCGGCGGCGGCGATCCTCGCCTTCACGATGCTGGTGCGCGACCTCGCCTTCGCCGAGGCGTTCATGATCGTGGTCGCGGTGATCGTGGCCTCGATCCCGGAGGGGCTGCCCGCGGTGCTCACCGTCACGCTGGCGATCGGCGTGCAGACCATGGCGCGGCGCAACGCCATCATCCGCCGCCTGCCCGCGATCGA
>PUKW01000110.1 GCA_003550665.1 Paracoccaceae bacterium
GCCCGTAACGCTCCATCATGTGCATGCCTGTCACGAAGACCGATACCCGAAAGCCGTGGTCACGCGCCGCCACGATAAGCGGCTCGAGTTTGCCGAAATCGGCGCGCGTGCCGGTGACGAAAAGGATCTGGCGGCCCATGGCGCCCCCTGACTGCCCGGCCCCTCTTAGCGGCGCGCGGCCGCGCGCTTCAAGCCCGGGTTCAGGAGCCGGGCGCGAGCCCTTCAACCTCCCTCGGACATGGACGGGGGTGCGAACGCAACGCGCGCATCGCCGATTTGTGCAAGCAAGTCGCGTCGGCGCCGCGCAGCCCAGCGACGGTATGCGAACCGCGAGCGTGTCTTGATCCGCAGGACCGTCGGATCCGAAAGTGCATCCACCGCGACGAGCCGGGGCCCTCCACCCGAGCCTCCGGCGAGCACGAAATTCTTCAGCGCATGTCCTTCAGGATTGCCTCAGCCTCGACTACCTCATCAAAGAATTCTTCCACGAGCGTGGCAAGTGGCTCTCCCTGGCCCTGCCAGTGCAATACATTGCGAAGCGTCGGCGCAACCCTCCCGTCGGGGTCAGTGATTTTCTCGACCACCAGACCAGGTCCGCGATTCGTCTCCACGAAGCCATGATAACCTGCGACGAAGTCGGGAATGCGGCCAATACGATTTATGATGCTAATGTATTCCTCATGCTCTCGGTACCACTCCTGATAGGGGCCGAATCGGCGATATTCGCGCCACAGTGGGCGGGCGAAGCGGCGCAGGAAAGTGTCCTTGGATGGCTTTGGTCGTGCCACTCGGTCGGAGCGCATCACTTTTATGAGCCGATCGGGCAGGAGCGGGTGATGAAAGACTTTGCGTTTTCCGCCGCGGGCAACGAAGTGATCGTCATGAAGGGTGATCACGCCGGGCATGGGGCCTCCGTTTATTGGTCTGTGTGCCGTGTTATGCGCCGGCGCGCGAAGGAAAAGCGTAAGCGTGCGTGCCCCGCTGTGCAACGATGCGCCTTCTTGATTGCGGTAATCGAGTTTCCGTCGTAGGCGGTCGGCAACGTATAGCGTGGGGTGTTACTGTGCAGACGGCCATTCTGACCTCATCGAGCCGCCCGGCGCGGCACAGCAATGCCGTCGTGCTCTGCGCGGATCAGGCCTACGCCCCCTATGCGACCTGCGCGGCGCATTCGATCGTGCAGACGAACCCCGAGCACGATTTCGACATCGTGCTGTGCAGCCCGGAGCCGCTCCAGCTGTCTGACTCGCTCGACGGGCTGGATCTGCGGCTGTGCAACGTCGAGGTGGGCGACGCCTTCGCCGATCTGCCGGTGCGCGACCGGTTCTCGCCGACGACCTATCTGCGTTTCGCGCTCGCCGATGTGCTGGGCGGGGATTACGAGCGCATCCTCTACATCGACTGCGACGTGCTCGCGCATCGCGACGGGCTCGGCGAGATTTTCGACCTGCCCCTTCATGGCAAGCCAGTGGGAGCCGTGCTCGACGCACAGCAATGGTATGATCCGGACAAGCTGACACGCGATCAGGTCGCCATGGCATTGCCGCATCGCCGGTATTTCAACTCCGGTATGCTGCTCATGGACGCGGCACGGTTTGCCGAGGCAGACGTCTTCAACCGCTCGATGGCGATGTGGCGCGAGCTTGGCTTCGTGCGGGTGTTCCAAGACCAGACCATGCTCAATCTCGCGCTGCATGACGACTGGACCGAGCTGCCGCCGGTATGGAACTGGCAGGTCTATGCGCTCGACCCACCCGATCCAAAGGCATCGCCCCGGCGGCTGACCCATTTCATCGGTCCCAACAAGCCATGGTTCGATCCGCGCGACAAGGTGCCTGAGAAATACCGCCGCATCTATCGAGATTTCCTCGCCGAGCACTGGCCAGAGACGCTTGCGGCCAACCGGGCGCGCGAAGACGCGTTCTGGGGTGGAGGCCTGACCGGGCAAATCAGACGCAGCCTTCGCAACGGGGCCTCGCGGGTCGTGAATGCCCCGAAACCATGGCGCCGAAGGCACCGCATCGCGGCCTATCTCTCTCGCTTCTCGAGCGACTACGACATCAAGTAGCAGCGAGCCGGAGCCGCCCCGTTCGCGCCAGGTAGGCCGCGCGCCGGGCATAGTTGCCGATCTTCTCGCCGTAATAGGGTAATCGGCGCAGCCCGCGCAGGCGGCGGATACCGGCATTGGCGCGCCCGACGATCTGGCTCTCGCCACTATCCTCGATATGGCTGGGGAACGGTTCGAGCCCGAATTGCCGGTAGTCATGTGCGAAATAGCGGCCGAGTTCGTACTCGAAAGCGCGCGTCATCGGCAGGAAGCCGGGCAACAGCCGCTCGGCCACGTCCCGCTTGACGAGATAGGCGCCGTTGCCCGTGAAGCGGCCAAGATAGGCGTTAAGTCGGTATCGGCCGAGATGCGCCTGGGTGACCGGGAATTTCGCCCGCGTCGCGCAGACCCGCAGCGTGTCCCAGTGATCGGCGGCGGCAAGTGCGGTGCCGAGCGCCTCGAGAAAATCGTCATGGAACATGACATCGTCCTCGAGGATCAGCGCGGCGGCGTGATCGGAGTCCGTGAGCGCGTGCCAGACCCCGAGATGCGAATGATAGCAGCCGATCTTGCCGGGCAGGATCTCCTGGCCCATGTGGCGCGCATAGGCGGCGCCGTCGTAGGTCCCGGCGAGCTGGTCGGCCTCGGCGGCACCATCCACGGCGCGAAATCGGGTCCAATCGAGCCCGAGCGCGTCGAGTCGCTCCGCCATCGTCGCGCGCCGCGCTTCGGCGCGGTCGAGATTGATCAGCCAGACGCCGAGATTCGCCAGTGTCAGCGCGCCGCTCATGGCGCCGCGCGGCGCGGGCGCGCCGCCCACGCCGCCGAATTGTCTGCGACGCCCGCTCTCAGGGCGCCCGTGATCCGCGCCACGGACAGATCGATCGCGTCGTCGAAATCGACGGATGATATGTCTAGAAAAGGCACTCCGGTGGCTGCGCATTCACGCGCGTAATCGCGGCTGAGGGCGACGATGATATCCGCCAGATGGTCGGTCTGCGCATCGTCGAACTTGTTGCTGGTGTGGCACTGGCCCGTGGCGCGGTACTCGTGCAGCGCGCGCCCCTTCGCTTCGGGACTGTCGCAGCAGCCGGCAACGAACAGCGCCGCACCCCGCCCGCCAACCCGGTTCGCCAGATCGCGCAGCGCTCCCTCGGGCAGCGAGAGGTTGCAACCCGCCCCCGCCTCCCCGGCGCTGCGCCGGGCGACGAGTTCGCGGTAGCGAGGGAAGCCTGCATGCAGGTCGGAGCCCTCGATGCACAGCCCCTTCGGCCCCCGCCGAAGGAGCCAGTCCACCAGCCGCAGCCGCGCGCGATAGCGCGCATCGTCGTCGTCGAGCAGCTTTAGATAGGTCAGCGCGGAGTCCAGCGGGACGTGCACATAGCCGTGCCGCGCGCAGAACCGCTGCGCGACCACTGACTTCCCGATCCGCGGCAGCCCGGTGAGCACGATCGAGGCCCCCCTCCCGCGCCCCGCCTCCCGGATCAGACGGCGCATCCGCCGATAGAGCCTGCGCCGCTTGTTCCACCGTTGCAGCCGCGCGTGGATCGCACCCGTCACGCCAGATCCTCCCAGCGCAGCTGCGTGTTGCGCGTCACCGCGCGGGTCAGGCGGCGCCCGAGCACCGCGTCGAACTCGAAGCCCGCGATCTCGCCCGAGCCGGGGCGGCGGGCCCAGATGTCGGGCTCGGTGATGACATGGCCCTCGGGCAGGTCGCGGTCGGCGACGACGCTGGCGC
>PUKW01000183.1 GCA_003550665.1 Paracoccaceae bacterium
TCGAGCAGGGTGCGGGTATAGTCGTGCCGCGGGTCGGCGAACACCTCACGGCAGCGGCCGGTCTCGACGATGCGGCCTTCCTTCATCACCGCGATGCGGTCGCAGACCTGCGCGGCCACCCGCAGATCATGGGTGATGAACAACATCGACAGGCCGAGCTCGCGCCGGATCCCGTCAAGGAGCGCGAGCACCTGGGTCTGCACCGACACATCGAGCGCCGAGACCGGCTCGTCCGCGATCAGTAGCGACGGGTCGAGCGCGAGGGCGCGCGCGATCGAGATGCGCTGGCGCTGGCCGCCGGAGAATTCGTGCGGATAGCGCCGCGCAGCCGAGGCATCGAGCCCGACGAGCTCGAGCAGCTCCTCTGCCCGCGCGCGCGCCTTGGCGCGCGGCGTCCCGAACGCCACCGGCCCCTGCGCGATGATGTCGGCCACCCGGTAGCGCGGGTTGAGCGAGGCGTAGGGGTCCTGGAACACCATCTGCACATGCCGGCGCACCGGGCGGAACTGGCGCCGGCTGAGCTTGGCGAGGTCGTGGCCCTGAAACAGGATGCGCCCGCCATCGGCACGGTGCAGCCCCACGATGCAGCGCCCGAGCGTCGACTTTCCCGAGCCCGACTCGCCGACGATCCCCAGCGTCTCCCCGCGGTGGATGTCGAGCGTGACATCATCGGCCGCCACCAGCGCGCGCCCGCGCTTGAACAGCCCGCCGCCGATGTGAAACACCTTGCGCACGCCCTCGGCGGTCAGGATCGCGGGCTGGCCCTCCGGGTCGAAATCGGCGCGGTGGACGATGTCATGCGGCACCGCCTTGATCAGCTCGCGGGTATAGGCGTGGCGCGGCTTGTTGAGCACCTGCTCGGCGCTGCCATATTCGACGCAGCGGCCGTGCTGCATCACCGCGACGGAATGCGCCACCTCGGCGACCACGCCGAAGTCGTGGGTGATCAGGATCACCCCCATGCCGTTGCGCTGCTGGATCTCCGCGATCAGCTCGAGGATCTGCTTTTGCGTGGTCACGTCCAGCGCGGTGGTGGGCTCGTCGGCGATCAGCAGGTCGGGCTCGACGGCGAGCGCGATGGCGATCATCACGCGCTGGCGCTGCCCGCCCGACAGGCTGAACGGGTAGCTGCGCTGCAGCTCTTCCGGGTTTGGCAGGCCGACATCGCCCAAAAGCTCGACCACCTTCGCCTCGCGCCCGCGCGGCGACAGGGTGGTGTGCAGCTTGAGCGCCTCCTCGATCTGGTCGCCTACCCGCATCAGCGGGTTGAGCGAGGTCATCGGCTCCTGAAACACCATGCCCATCCCGGTGCCGCGGACCGCGCGCTGGCGCCGCGCCGGCATGGTCAGCAGATCCTCCCCGTTGAGCCGCGCCGCACCGCCGTCGACATGCACGTCGGGCTCGGGCAGAAGCCCCATGATCGCATGCGCCACCATCGACTTGCCCGAGCCGGACTCGCCCACGATGCACAGGATCTCGCCCGCCGCGACGGTGAGGCTCACATCCTCCACCGCGAGCGGGCGCTCGCCCCCCGGCGGCAGGCGCACATTCAGCCCCTCGAGCTCCAGCACCGGCGCGCCCGCCATCAGCCGCGCCTCTTGCGGGCGAGCTTGGGGTTGAGCGCGTCGTTGAGCCCCTCGCCCACGAGGTTGATGGCGAGCACCGTGAGCAGGATGGCGATGCCGGGAAAGAAACTCATCCACCAGGCCTGCCGGATCACCGTGCGCGCCGCGCCGATCTGGTAGCCCCAGCTCATCACGTTGGGATCGCCGAGGCCGAGGAAACTCAGCGCGCTTTCGAGCAGGATCGCCGTCGCCACCGTCAGCGAGGCGGCGACGATGATCGGCGACAGGCTGTTGGGCAGGATCTCGCGCAGGATGATGTGCGGCGTGGACTGACCCGTGGTCACCGCGGCGAGTACGAATTCGCGCGAACGCAAACTGAGGAATTCGCCGCGGGTCAGCCGCGCGAGCGGCGGCCAGCTCACGATGGCGATCGCCGCGACGAGGCTGGTGATCGAGGGGGTGAAGATCGCCACGATCACCACGGCGAGCACGAAGTTGGGGACGGTCTGAAAGAGCTCGGTAAAGCGCATGATCGCGTCATCCACCCGGCCGCCGAAATACCCCGCAAGCGCGCCCAGCGTCACCCCGACAAGCAGCGCCGCGAGGCTCGAGACGAGCCCGATCAGCAGCGACACCCGCGCCCCGTGCACCACCCCCGCGGCGATGTCGCGCCCGAGCGTGTCGGTGCCCATCACCGCGCCGTCGGTCATCGGCGGCTGAAACGGCGTCGCGTTCATCGCCCAGGGGCTCGCCGGGTAGATGAACGGGGCGAGCGCGGCCACCGCGATGATCCCCGCGAGGATCACGAGCCCGATCACCGCGCCGCGATTTCCCGCAAAGGCTCTCCAGAAATCGCGGCTCATCTCATTTCACCTCGATGCGCGGATCGACGAGGGTGTAGATCAGGTCGGTGACGATGTTGAACAGCAGCACCAGAATCGAGGTGACGACGAACACGCCCAAGAGCACCTGGTAGTCGCGTTGCAAGAGCGCGTTGAACGCCAGCCGCCCGATCCCCGGCCAGGCGAACACCGTCTCGACGAGGATCGAGCCGCCGATCAGGTGGCCGGCCTGGAACCCCGCGAAGGTGATCACCGGCAGGATCGCGTTGCGCAGGATGTGATGCGTCATCACGTTGCGCTCGCTCACGCCCTTCGAGCGCGCCGTCTTGACGAAATCCATCTGGTGAACCTCGAGGATCGAGGAGCGCGTGAGGCGGGTATACACCGCCATGTAGAACAGCCCCAGCGTGAGCACCGGCAGGATCAGGTGGCGCCCCACATCGAGGACCCGCGCAAGCCCGATACCCTCGCGCCCGATCGACTCGAATCCGAAGGAGGGCAGCCAGCCGAGCTGCACGCTGAACAATAGGATCAGCATCAGCCCGAGCCAGAAGAGCGGCGTCGCATAGCTGATCAGCGCGAGGGTGGTAATGGCGGTGTCGGACCATCGCCCCACATTCATGGCCGCAAGCGTGCCCAGAAGCACCCCCATCGCGAGCGCGAACACGAAGGCCGTCACCGTCAAGAGGAGCGTCGCCGGCAGCCGCTCCATGATCAGTGAACTCACCGGTTGGTTCTCGCGGTAGGAAAAGCCCAGATCGCCCTGGAACACGGCCGCGACATAGGTCGCCATCTGCTGCGGCAGCGGCTCGTTGAGCCCGAAACGCTCGCGCAGCCGCTCGACATATTCCGGATCGGCCGCGCCGGCCTCGCCGGCCATCACCGAGGCCGGATCCCCCGGCGCCGCGCGGATCAGCGTGAAGTTGATCAGCACGATGCAGAACAGGATCACCGCCGCCTTGAAGAGGCGCTGCGCGAGAAACCAGGCTAGCCAGCCCATGCATCACCATCCGTATCGGGGGGCACAAACGGGGGGCGGCATCCGCCCCCCGCGGCCGCGGTCACTGCCGGATCCAGGTATCCGCGAAGGTGTCGGCCACCCCGATCGCCGTGGTCGTGGCGTTCTCGACGCGGGTGTTGACGATGGTCGGGAACTCCATCTCCAGCAGCCAGATCACCGGCAGCTCGTCGGCGAGGATCTGCTGGACCTCCTCATACATCGCCGCGCGTGCCTCCGGGTCGTTCTCGGTGGCGGCATCGGCGAAAAGCTCGTCCACGCGCTCGTTGCAGTAGCCCATGGTGTTGGAAAACAGCACCCCCTCGCGGATATTGTCGCACACATAGGTGCGCGA
>PUKW01000327.1 GCA_003550665.1 Paracoccaceae bacterium
GCGCGCCGCGATGGATTGCGCCGTCTCGCCGCTCTGGACGCGGTGCTGGGTCGGTTCGCGCCCGGTGCCGCTCGGCGCGTCGGTCTCGGCGTCGGCGCGGTCGAGCGCGGTCGTCGCGATGCTGCCGATGTCGCTGTCGTCGGCCGGGCGGATCGGGCCGGTCTGGTCGGCGCCGGTTTCGGGCGAGGGCTCCGAGACGCGCTCGGGCAGCACCAGCACCTCGCCGCTGCGCAGCGACATGTCGCGATCGAGCGCGTTGCGGCTCGCGAGCTGCGCGCCGTCGATCCCCAGCCGGTTGGCCACGCTGTCGACCGTGTCGCCGCTTTGCGCCACGGCGATCTGGTAGTTCGGATAGGAGATCACGCCGCGATCGTCGGGTTCCGGGCGCGGTCCCGTCGGTTCGCGCGCCGCCTCGGTGGTCGAAAAGCCGCTGTCGGAGCTGCGCAGGTCCATGTCGAAACGGTCGCCGCAGGCGACGAGCACCATGGCGCTTGTGCCGAGGGCGAGCGCGCGGAGCGTCCTGTGGCGGCTGAATGTCATGCTCTCTGCCTCTCGCTGTGCGGCCCGCGGCCGTTCATTCCTCCCCCAGCCCCTCGACGAGGGGCACGAAGCGCACCGTCCGCAGCTCCTCGTAGTCGAAGCCCGACGCGGTGCGGCGGACCCGGATAAGGCTTTGAACCGTATCCGACTGTCCGACCGGCACCACCATGATACCGCCCTCACGCAGTTGCGCCAATAGGGGGCCGGGCGGGTCCTCGGCGGCGGCGGTGACGAGGATGCGGTCGAAGGGGGCCTGCCGGGGCAGCCCGTGCGAGCCGTCGGTGGTGATCGCGGTGATGTTGGCCAGCCCGAGCGCGTCGAAGGCGCGCCGCGCGGCATGGACGAGCCTGCGATGGCGTTCCAGCGTGTAGACCCGGCGCGCCAGCAGCGACAGGATCGCCGCCTGGTAGCCCGAGCCGGTCCCCACCTCGAGCACCTTGTCGCGCTCGCCCGGTTCCAGCGCCTCGGTCATCAGCCCGACGATCGATGGCTGGCTGATGGTCTGGCCGCAGGCGATGGGCAGCGGCGTGTCCTCGAGCGCACGCTCGGCGAAGACGCCGCGCACGAAGGCGGTGCGGTCGATGCGCTCCATCGCCGCGAGCACGCGATTGTCGGTCACCCCGCGCGAGCGGATCGTGTAGAGAAACCGCATCCGGGCTTCGGCGTCGTCGCTCATGCCTCGAGCCGCGCGCGCAGCGCCTCCAGCGCGTCATGGGCGGTCAGATCCGCGCGCATCGGTGTCACCGAGATGTGCCCGTCGAGGTTCGCGGCCGCGTCCGAACCCGGCGCGGTGGGCAGGTGCTGCGGACCGCCCTTGATCCACAGGAACTTGCGCCCCGAGGGCGAGATATGCGGCTCGACGCCGAAGAAGGTATCCTTGCGGTAGCCCTGGTTGGTGACCTTCAGCCCCTTGACGTCCGCCGCCGCAATGGGCGGGAAATTCACGTTGTAGAACAGCCGGTAGTCGCCCTTGTCCCAGATCCCCTCGTCGAGCAGCCTGCGCACCAGCTCGGTGCCGTGCCCGATCGCGGCGTCGAAGGGATGGTCGAGATCCTCGGTCTGGGGGCCGAAATACTGCGACAGCGCGATCGCCGGCAGCCCCTGCAGCGCCGCCTCGAGCGCGCCGCCCACGGTCCCCGAATACATCACGTTCTCGGCCGCGTTGTTGCCGCGATTGACCCCCGAAAGCACCAGATCCGGCATTCCGCCATGCAGCACGTCATAAAGCCCGGCGAGCACGCAATCGGCCGGCGAGCCCTCGGCGGCGTAGCGGCGTGGGCCGAGCTTGGCGATCATCATCGGATGCGTGAAGGAAATCTTGTGCGCGACGCCGGATTGCTCGAACGCCGGCGCGACCGTCCAGACCTCGCCCGAGGGCCCGGCGATCGCCGCGGCGATGTCCTCGACAACCTTCAGCCCCGGCGCGTTGATGCCGTCATCATTGGTGACAAGGATGCGCATGAATGAGCCCTTCGCTGTCGCGTCGCGCCCTCAGTATTGCACCGGCGGGGAAGGGTAAAGCGCCGTGCGGCCCGCTTGCGCCGTCAGGGCCGCGCGGGCGCGACATGCGCCGCAAGAATGCGCGCCGCCTCGTCGCGGCACGGGGTCAGGCGCGCGGGTTTTTCGCCCGGATAGAAGCGCGCGCGGGTCGTTGTGGGCATCGCCGCCGGGGTGTCGATGACGATGCGCGGGCCGAGTCGCGCCGACTCCGCCTGCCAGCTGCGCGCGAGCGCGATCTGGGCTGCCTTGCTCGCGCCGTAGGCGCCGTAGAATTTCTGCCCCGCCCGCGGATCGTCGAAGAACAGCGCCGCGCCGTCCGGCGCCACCTTCAGGAGCGGCTCGATCATCGGGATGAGCTGGCCGGTGGCGTGGATGTTGGTCGCCACGCAGCGGTTCCAGTCCTTGCTCGCGATGTGCCCCGCCGGCGCCAGCGGCGGCGGGTCGATCGCGGTATGCGCCCACAGATCGACCCGCCCCCAGCGGTCATGCACCGAGCGGCACATATGCCGCATCGCGTCGGCGTTGGTGATGTCCATCGGCGCGAGGGTGGCGCTGCCGCCGGCGGCCTTGATGCGGTCGTCGAGTTCCTCGAGCGCGCCCGTGGTGCGCGCCACGGCCAGCACATGCCAGCCCGCGACCGCGAGTGCTTCGGCGAGCGCCGCGCCGAGCCCGCGCGAGGCGCCGGTAACGAGGGCGATGCGGTCCGGATCATCCATGTCCGCCCCTTACGCGCGCCGCCATGCCCCGCGCAAGCCCCGCGCGCCTTGACTTGGCTGCCGGGATGCGAAAAAGCATGGAAAGCTGCTGACGGAAAGGACCGATCCCATGCGCCGTGATGCCACCCTGTCGCACGCCCTGCTGGGCGACCTCTCGCTGGCGCGCAAGGCCGCGCTCGTCTTCGCCGGATCGCTGCTCGTGGCGATGTCGGCACAGATCAGCGTGCCGATGTATCCGGTGCCAATGACGCTGCAGACGCTGGCGATCTCGATCCTGGGGCTGACGCTGGGTGCGAGGCTCGCCGGGGCGACGCTGATGCTGTATCTCGCCAAGGGCGCGGCGGGGCTGCCGGTCTTTGCGGGCGGGGCGGCCGGGCTGCCCTACATGTTCGGGCCGACGGGCGGCTTTCTCGTGGGCTTCGTCGCGATGGCGTGGCTCACGGGCTGGCTCGTGGAGCGCGGGCTCGACCGCGGCGTAGTCCGGCTTTTCGTTGCGGCCTTCATCCCGGCGGTCCTTCTGTTCGTGCCCGGCATGCTGTGGCTTTGGGCGATCACGCCGCTCGATCTCGAGGCCGCGTTCTTCGGCGCGGTCTGGCCGTTCCAGCTCGGCGGGGTGGTCAAGTCGGCGATCGCCGCGCTGGTCGTGGCCGGCGGCTGGAGCGCGCTGCGCCGCAGGCGCCGCGGCTGAGCAACCGGACCCGTGCGACATCCGCGGGCGGGGCCTCGGCCCCGCCCGTTCGCGTTCGCCCGAGCGGGCTTTTCTTGCCCGGTGCCATGCGCTAAGCCGCGCGCGACGGCAAAGCGAGGACGCGCGCGATGAAGTTCACCCTCTCCTGGCTGCAGGAACACCTCGAGACCGAGGCCCCGCTTGCGGAGATCACCGAGGCGCTGACGGATCTCGGCCTCGAGGTGGAAGGGGTCGAGGACCCGGCCGCCACGCTCGGGGCCTTTCGCATCGCCCGCGTCATCGAGGCGCGCCAGCACCCCAACGCCGACCGC
>PUKW01000037.1 GCA_003550665.1 Paracoccaceae bacterium
GCCGAGACGGCCTGCAGCGGCGGCGGCAGCGGCGCGCCACCATAAGCGCGCAGCTGGCGCATGCGGCGGATGCACTCCGCGCCACCGGCGACGAATCCCGAGCGCAGCCCCGGCACGTTCGAGCGCTTCGACAGCGACTGAAAGCTCAACACGCGTTCGGGATCGGTGCCGTCTGCCGCGGCCACCTCGAGGACGCCCGGCGGCGGCTCATCGCGGTAGATGTCACCATAGCATTCATCCGCGATCACGCGAAAATCGTATCGCTCGGCAAGCCCGAGCAACCCCGACCAGTAGGCGCGCGAGGCCACCGCCCCCTGCGGATTCGCCGGCGAGCACAGATAGACGAGCGCCGTGCGCGCGAGAGTTTCCGCAGGCACCGCGTCGAAATCGGGCAGCTGCCCCGTCGCGGCCGTGGCGGGCAGGAACACCGGCTCCGCGCCCGCCGCGAGCGCCCCGGCGGCATAGACCTGGTAGAACGGGTTGGGCATCAGAACTGCGGGGCGCTGGCCGCCGGCGGGCTCCGGACACAGTGCGAGCGCGGCGGCGAACAGCCCCTCGCGGGTGCCGTTGAGCGCCAGGATCCGCTCGGGCCCGATCGCGACGCCGTAGCGGCGCCGCACGGCGCCGGCGATCGCGTCGAGCAGCTCGGGCGCGCCTTCATTGGCCGGGTATTTCGCGAATCCGCCGATCGCCTCGGCCAGCGCCGGGGCGACGAAATCGGGAAACGGATGCCGCGGTTCGCCGATCGACATCGCGATCGGCTCGGCGCCGGGTGCGTGCCCGTCGAGCAGCGCCCGAAGGCGCGGAAACGCATAGGCCGGCAGCTTCGAGAACCGCTCGGGAAATGCCATGGACTGCCTCATTCACGGGGTCGTGACGCCCCTTTTGCCTGCGACCATACAGCCCCCCACGGCCGGGGTCCACAAAACGCTTCACCCTCCAAGGGTTGCGCGGCACAACTGTGTCATTTCCGCGCCAGGCCGAGCGCCGCCTCCGCCGCCGCGCCGAGCCGAAGCAGCCGCTCCTCGGCCATCGGCGCCGCCATCAGGCAGATCCCCACCGACGGCGTGCCCGTGGGAAGCGTCAGCGCAGACAGCCCCATGAGGTTGCCGATGCGGGTGTTGCGCAGGGTGAGAAGGTTCTCGGTGACATAATACTCGTCCTCGGACATCAGCCGGTCCACCTGCGGCGGCAGGTTCGGCGCGGTCGGCACCAGCACCGCGTCATACGGCGCCGTCGCGGCGAGATAATCGGCGCGCAGGCGGTGCAGCGTCTCCCAGCCCGCGACGTAGTCGGGCGCGGAAAAGGCCGCGCCGCCGCGGAACCGTTCGCGGATCGGGGCGAACATGGCGTCGTTATCGGCCTCGATGATGTCGCGCCAGATCCCGTAGGCTTCGCCGCTGAACAGCAGCGTCGAGAGCGGCATCGCCTCCGCCACGGCCGGCACCGGCCCGCGCGTGACCTGCGCACCGGCGCGTTCGAGCCGCTCGACCGCGGCCTCGAAGCCCGCGCGCGGCGCATCGCGGATATCGTCGAACGCCACCGTCTCGAGCACGAGCAGACGCGCTCCCGCGAGCGTCGCCCCAGCCAGGTCCGCCGCGCGCCCGCCCTCGAGCGCGGCCAGCATCAGCGCGGCATCCTCGACGCTGCGCGTGAGCGGGCCGACCGTGTCGAACCGCTTGGCCAGCGGCACCACACCATCGATCGACAGCCGCCCCGAGGTCGTCTTGAGGCCGACGAGATCGTTCCAGGCCGCCGGGATGCGCACCGACCCGCCCGTATCGCTCCCGATACCGATCGGTGCGAGCCCGTGCGCCACCGAAGCCGCCGCCCCCGACGAGCTGCCCCCCGGCGCGGCCTCGGGGTCGTTGATGTTGGGCGGCGTCGCCGTGACCGGGTTGAGCCCCAGCCCGGAGAAGGCGAGCTCGGAGGTGTGCGTCTTGCCCAGGCACACGGTGCCCGCAGCCGTCGCCGCCGCGACCGTGGGCGCGTCGCGCGCCGGCACCCGGCCGCGCAGAAGCGCGCTGCCGGCCTCGGTGGTGATGCCGGCGCTGTCGAAAAGATCCTTCCAGGAGACCGGCACCCCGTCGAGCGGGCCGCGCCGCATCCCCGCCTTGGCGCGGTCATGGGCCGCCGCCGCCTCGTCGAGGGCGCGCGCACGGGTGGTGCGCGCATAGATGTGCGCCCCGTCGGGATGCGCGTCGATTGCATCGAGATACGCCTCGGCCAGCGCGACGGGATCGATCTGCCCCGCGTCGATCTGCCGCCCCAGATCGGCGGCCGTCATCTTCAGCCAATCGTCGCTCATCGGTCCCTCCTGAAGCAGACCCCTCTTGGTAGCGGCGCAGCCGCGCATGGACAATCCCGCCGCGCCGCGCATATTGGGCGCATGCGGCATGATGCGGATATCCTGATCGTCGGCGGCGGGCTGAACGGCCCGGCGCTCGCCCTGGCGCTCGCGCAGGGGGGATTGCGGGTCACCCTGATCGACGCGGCTCCTGAGGCGGCCGGACTTCCCGATTTCGACGGGCGCGCCTATTCGCTTGCGGTGGCGTCGCGGCGGCTGCTTGGCGCCATCGGGGTCTGGCCCGCCCTCGCCGGGGCGGCGCAGCCCATCGAGCAGATCAAGGCCAGCGACGGGCGCGCCGGCGAGGGCGCGGCGCCGTGGTTCCTGCATTTCGACCATGACGAGATCGAGGAAGGCCCGATGGGGCACATGGTCGAGGACCGGCATCTGCGCGCGGCGTTTCGCGACGCCATCGCCGCCACCGAAGCCATCACGCATCTGCCCGGCACGCGCGTCGTCGCGCAGGAGATCACGGACGAGGCCGCGCGCGTGACGCTGCAGACGGGCGCGCAGCTTTCGGCGCGGCTCGTCGTGGGCTGCGACGGGCGCGACAGCGCAACGGCGGCACGCGCCGGGATCGCGCGGGTCGGCTGGCCCTACGCGCAGACCGGGCTCGTCTGCGCGGTCGAGCACGCCAAGCCGCACGACGCCATCGCGCATCAATTCTTCATGCCCGCCGGGCCGCTCGCGATCCTGCCGCTGACGGGTCGGCGCTCCTCGATCGTCTGGACCGAGACGCACGCCAACGCCGCCGCCATTCACGCCCTCGACAATGATGCCTATCTCGCCGCGCTGCGCCCGCGCTTCGGGGATTTCCTCGGCCCCCTGCGGCTGATCGGGGCGCGCGGGATCTTTCCGCTGGGGCTGTCGCTGGCGCAGCGCTACGTCGCGCCGCGGCTCGCGCTGGTGGGGGATGCGGCGCACGGTGTGCACCCGGTCGCGGGACAAGGACTCAATCTGGGGTTGCGCGATGTCGGCGCGCTCGCCGAAGTGCTCATCGAGGCGGCGCGGCGCGGCGAGGATCTTGCGGATCTCGCGGTGCTCGAGCGCTACCAGCGCTGGCGGCGCTTCGACACGACGACGCTCGCGCTCGGCATGGATGCCGTCAACAGGCTGTTCTCGAACGACAACCCGCTCCTGCGGTTGGGCCGCGACCTCGGCATGGGGGTGGTGAGCGCGACGCCGGCGCTGCGCCGGCGTTTCATCCGCGAGGCGGCAGGGCTGACCGGAACGCTGCCGAAACTTCTTCAGGGGCGCCCGCTCTAGAGCGTGTCGCGGTTAATCGGCCTCATGGCCTGCTGCCTTGAAGAAGTTGTAGCACTCCTCGTCTGAGAACAGGTCGCAGACCTGGCCGACGGCTGCCCAGAGTTGATCGTAGGTTCGCGCAGCGGCC
>PUKW01000188.1 GCA_003550665.1 Paracoccaceae bacterium
AGCACGATCTCGGCGCCGAGCGCGCGGGTATTCGCGATCTTGAGCTGCGGCGCGTCCGACGGCATCACGATCACCGCGCGCACCCCGTGCATCCGCGCCGCCAGCGCCACGCCCTGCGCATGATTGCCCGACGAGAACGCGATCACCCCCTGCGCCCGCGCCGCCGCGGGCAGCGCCGTGATCGACGCCCAGGCGCCGCGGAACTTGAACGAGCCGGTATGCTGCAGGCATTCGGCCTTCACCAGCACGCGCCGCCCCGCGATCTCGTCGAGAAAGGGCGAGGACAGCAGCGGCGTGCGCCGCGCATGCCCCGCGAGACGTTCGGCGGCTGCCTCGATCATGGCGAGATCGCTCATGCGCATTGCTCCAGCCAGCGATGGATTGCTTCGAGGCTCTCGGGTTCGTCGAGAAACGGCACATGACCGCGATCCGCGACCTCGGCGAAGATCATGTCGGGCCGGCGGCGGCGCATCTCGGCCGCCGTCTCGCGCGACAGCAGGTCCGAATTCGCGCCGCGGATCAGCGCAAGGGGCAACCCCGCGCAGGCCTCGAACAGCGACCAGGGATCGTCGGGCGGCGTCTCGATCGCGGCGGCAAAGGCCTCGCGCAGCGCCGGGTCGTAATTCGGCACCAGACCCTCGGCGCTTTCGGTGAATTGCCGCCGCGCCTCCGCGCGCCAGCGCTCCGCGGGCACATTGGCAAAGCCCGGCAGGTTGCGCTCGAGCGCCGCGGCGGCCTCCTCATGCGTCGTGGCGTTGGGCTTGCGGCCCAGATAGCTCGCGATACGCTCCAGCGCGCCGGGCTCGATCACCGGGCCGACATCGTTGAGACACAGCCCCGTCAGCCGCTCCGGCGCCGTCGCGGCGAGATACATCCCGATCAGCCCGCCGCGCGACGTGCCGAGGATCAGCGCATGCGCGAGCCCGAGATGATCCATCAGCCCCAGCACATCCGCGGCCTCCTGCGGCACGGTATAGCTCGCCGCCCCGGTCCATGCCGAGCGCCCGCGCCCGCGATAATCCGGCCGGATCAGCCGCCTGCCGGGCAGATGCGGCGCGAGATAGTCGAAATCGCCGCCCGACCGCGTCAGTCCCGCAAGACAGATCAGCGCCGGTCCCGTGCCCTCGTCGCGGTAGTAAAGCTGTGCACCGTCGGCGGCGGCATGATGGGGCATGAAGCTCTCCCTTTTTTGCGCAGATTTGCACAGCCATGCGAGCCGGGAAAGGCCGAAATCGCCCCCCCAATCGGGGCGGGGTTTACATCGCGGCGCGGTGCGTTACCCTTCGCGAAGAGTGGGAGTCACCCGCATGCCGTGCGGCCTCCCGAAACCCAAGCCGACACGAGAGAGACAAGCGAATGAGCCAGGTCAAGGCGGGAGATACGGTCCGCATCCATTACACCGGCACGCTCGACGACGGAACGGTGTTCGATTCGTCGCAGGGTCGCGAACCGCTCGAATTCACCGTGGGCTCGGGCGAGATCATCCCCGGGCTCGACAATGCGCTCCCCGGCATGGCCGAGGGCGAGCAGAAATCCGTGTCCGTGCCCGCCGACGAGGCATACGGCCAGCACGATCCTAACGGCCGTCAGGAAGTGCCGCGCGACCAGATCCCCGAGCACATCCCCCTCGATCCCGGCACCGCGCTGCAGATGCAGACGCCCGACGGGCAGGCCGTGCCGGTCACCGTGGCGGAGGTCACCGACGAGGTCGTGGTGCTCGACGCCAATCACCCGCTCGCGGGCAAGGATCTGACCTTCGACGTGGAGATGGTCGAGATCAAGTGATCGCGGCCGGCCGGCACCGCCGCCCCTGTGGCGCGTCGCGGTGCCGGACCATGCGCCGGGATCGCGCCGGATAGACCGGTGGCGCCATGCGCATCGCGACCTTCAACGTTCAGAACCTGCGGCTGCGCCTGCGCGCCGGGCGCAGCCGTCTCGACGGAGCGCGCGACGGCGACGTGGCCGTCGATTCCCACCCGGCCGCCGCCGCACTCGACGACGCGGACAGGCGGTTGACGGCCCGGGTCATCGCGAAGCTCGACGCGGACGTGGTCTGCCTTCAGGAAGTCTTCGACCGCGCCACGCTCGACCATTTCCACGATCGCTATCTGCGGCGCACGGGCATCGCCTCCTATCCGCACCGGGTCTGTTTGCCGGGCAATGACGGGCGCGGGCGCGACCTCGCCATCCTCAGCCGCCGCCCGACCGCCGATGTCACCAGCCACGCGCATCTGCGCCCCGCCGATCTCGGCATCCCGGTGCCCGAGGGGCAGAAAGCCGCCACGCCGCTTTTTCGGCGCGATTGCCTGATGTTGCGCGTCGGGACGCTGACGCTGGTGCTGTGTCACTTCAAGGCGCCCTGGCCGGATCCCGACGCGGCCTGGCGGGTGCGGCGGATGGAGGCCGAGGGGGTGCGCCGGCTCATCGAGCGGCGCTTTGACGATCCGGCGGCGGCGCTCTGGCTGATCGCGGGCGATCTCAACGAGCCGACGACCGAGCCGCGCGGCGAGCGCGCCATCGCGCCGATCATCGCAGGCTTCAGCGTCGATCTGCTCGCCCGGCTGCCGGAGGGCGAGCGCTGGTCCTACGCGCTGCCCGATCTGGGGATCACCGGGCGGCCGGATGCGCTTCTGGCCTCGCCCGCGCTGGGCCGGGGCTGGCCGCGCGCACGGCCGCGCGTGCTGCGCGAGGGCATGGGGCGCGAGGTCGCTCAGTATCGGGGCACGCGGCTGCCCGGTGTCGGGTGTCACCGCCCTCATGCCAGCGATCACGCCGCGCTGGTGGTGGATTTTGAGGGGCTATGAGGCGAGCGCCTCGGCCGCCGGGATCACATGCTCCTCCACCAGCGCATTCAGATCGCCCTGATGCCCGTCCGAACGCGCCGGGCGGCCGTTATCCGAGGTGATCACCACCGACAGCCGCAGCGACGGCACCACATAGAGCATCTGCCCGCCATAGCCGCGCGCGTAATAGGCGCGGTGCCCGTCCATCTCGCGCAGGAACCAGCCATAGCCGTACTGGTCCCCGGAAAACCGCGACTCCGTGCGCGGCATCCAGGCGCGCAGGATCCACTCCCCGCTGACCACCTGCGTGCCGTCCCACGCCCCGCCGCGGCGGATCATCTCGCCGAAGCGCAGGAGTTCCGACGGGCGCATCGCCATGTTGTTGCCGCCCATGTAGCGGCCCTGCGGATCGCGCGTCCAGGGATCGAAGCGAAAGCCGAGCGGGCCGGCGAGCCACTCATTGGCCAGCGCATGCAGGCTGCGCCCCGTCACCTCTTTGAGCACCGCGCCGAGGACATGGTAGCTGCCGGTGGAATACTGCATCGCCGCGCCCGGCGCCTCCACCATGGGCCGCGACAGCGCGTCCGCCACCCAGTCCGCGCTCTCCACCCAGGCGCCGTAATTGCCGCCCGAGGTGCGCTCGAGCCCGGCGCGCATCGTCATCAGGTCACCCATGGTGATCGTGCCGACGCGCTCGTCCGCCCCGGTCGGGATCAGCCCCGGCGCGATATCGTCCAGCGTGGCGTCCGGGCCGGGCAGCTCGCCGCGATCGATGGCGATGCCCGCGAGCGTTGCCACGAGGGTCTTGGAGACCGACATGACATTGACGACGGCGTCGAGCCCCGGCCCGCGCGGCGCCTCGGCGAGCCGCGTCTCGCCATCGACCGCGATGGTCAGGCTGTGCAGCTGATCGAGTTCGCCCGCGGCGTCGCGCGCCGCGGCGAAATCATCCG
>PUKW01000180.1 GCA_003550665.1 Paracoccaceae bacterium
CGCCCCTCCGGCTCGTCCACGCCCACGATCGCCCGGTCCGGCCCGCCCTCGGCAAAGAGCCGACGCTTGGCCGCGAAATACCCCCCGCGCCCGCCATGGCGGTCGAGATGGTCGTCGCTCAGATTGGTGAAGACGGCGATGTCCGGCGTGAGCGCGCGCGCAAGCTCGGTCTGGTAGCTCGACAGCTCCAGCACCACGATCTCGCCATCCTCCGGCGGATCGAGATCAAGCGCGGCGCGCCCGATATTGCCGCCAAGCTGCACGCGCTTGCCCGCCGCCGCGAGCAGATGCCCGATCAGCGCCGTCACCGTGGACTTGCCGTTCGAGCCCGTCACCGCCACGACGCGGGGCGGCTGCTCGAAATGCTCCCAGCCCGGCCCGGCGATGGAGCGAAAGAACAGCCCGATATCGTTGTCCACCGGCACGCCGGCCGCATGGGCCGCCGCCACATGCGCGTTCGGTTCGGGGTAGAGATGGGCGATGCCGGGGCTGACGATCAGCGCGGCCACCCCGTCGAGCGCGCCGGCGCGGGCGAAGTCGTGCAGTTCGAGCCCGTCCGCCGCCTCGCGCGCCGCCGCCGCGTCGTCCCAGGCCAGCACCTCGGCGCCGCCGGCGATGAGCGCGCGCGCCGTCGCGAGGCCCGTGCGCCCCAGCCCCAGCACGCCGATGCGCCGCCCCACAACACCGTGCACCGGGATCATCGCCGCCCCCGCATCAGCGCACCTTCAGCGTGGCGAGCCCGATCAGCGCGAGCACCAGCGCGATGATCCAGAAGCGGATCACGATCTGCGACTCCGGCCAGCCCTTCTTCTCGAAATGGTGGTGAATGGGCGCCATCAGGAAGATGCGCTTGCCGGTGCTCTTGAAGTAGACGACCTGGATGATGACGCTGAGTGCCTCCACGACGAACAGCCCGCCGACGATGCCGAGCACGATCTCGTGCTTGGTCGCCACCGCGATCGCGCCGAGCGCGCCGCCGAGCGCGAGCGAGCCCGTATCACCCATGAACACGGCCGCCGGCGGCGCGTTGTACCACAGAAAGCCGAGCCCGCCGCCCACCAGCGCCGCCGAGAAGATCAGCAGTTCGCCCGTGCCGGGGACGTAATGGACATCGAGATAGGTGGTGAAATCGACGCGCCCGACCGTGTAGGCGATCACCCCGAGCGCCGTGCCCGCGATCATCACCGGCATGATCGCCAGCCCGTCGAGCCCGTCGGTCAGATTGACGGAGTTCGCCGCGCCCACGATCACGAACATCGCGAAGGGGATGAAGAACCACCCCATATTGAGCAGGATGTCCTTGAACAGCGGCACCGCGACGCGGAACGACAGCTCGTCGGGGTGGATCATCGTTGCCACGAACGCCGCCACCGCCGCGATCACGAGCCCGATCGAAAACCGCACCCGCCCCGGCACGCCGCGCACATTGCCGTTCGAGACCTTGGCATAATCATCCACGAAGCCGATCACCCCGAAGGCCGCCGTGACGAACAGCACCAGCCACACATAGGGATTGTCGAGCCGCGCCCAGAGCAGCGTGCCCACCATCAGCGAGCCCAGGATCAGCACCCCGCCCATCGTCGGGGTGCCGGTCTTGGTGACGAGATGGGTTTCGGGGCCGTCGGCGCGGATCGGCTGGCCGTTGCGCTGGCGCCTGCGCAGCAGGTTGATCAGGGGCGGGCCGAAGAGAAAACCGAAGACGAGCGCCGTGAAGAAAGCTCCGCCGGCGCGGAAGGTGATGTAGCGAAACAGGTTGAAGGCCCCGGCCCACTCGGAGAACTCGGCCAGCCAGTAGAGCATTCAGTGTGTCCCCCGCGCATCGGATGCGGTCGATTGGCGCAGTTTGCGCAGCGCGTCAACCACGCGCGCCGCGCCGCTCGCCTTCGATCCCTTCACCAGCACCACGTCGCCGGCATCGACAAGCCGCTTGGCATCGGCGCACAGCTCCTCGGGCGTGGCCACAAGGTCGCCGCGCTGCGCCTGCGGCAGCGCGTGCCACAGATGCGCCATGCGCGCCCCGATGCAATGGACGAGGTCGATCCGCGCCATCGCGGGATGCTCGGCCAGCGCCGCATGCAGCGCCGCCTCGTCGGGGCCGAGCTCGAGCATGTCGCCGAGAATGGCGATGCGCCGCCCACGCCCCACGCGCCCGACACCGTCCTGCGGCTCGGCGGCGGCGAGCACCTCGAGCGCGGCACCCACAGAGGCCGGATTCGCATTATAGGCGTCGTCGATGAGCTCGAAGCCCGAATCCTCGACCGGGTCGAGCCGCAGATGCTCACGCCGCCCGCGCCCGCCCGGCGGGTGCCAGCCCGCAAGCGCGAGCGCGCAGCGCGCCGTGTCGGCCCCCGCCGCGCGCGCCGCCGCGAGACAGCCGAGCGCGTTCATGGCGAAATGCCGCCCCGCCGCGCCGATCTTGAACAAAAGCGGCGCGCCGTCGGCCTCGGCCTCGACGATGGTGACATCGCCGGCGAGTTGCACGCCCGCGAGCCGGAAATCCGCGCCATCGGCCTGCCCGAAGCGCAGCGCGCGCGGCGCCGCACCCGCGAGGATGGCGGTGGTGTCGAGATCGGCATTGAAGACGCCGGTGCCGCCCGGCTCCAGCCCCTCGAAGATGGCGGCCTTCTCGCGCGCGATCGCGACAAGATCGTCGAAGGCCGCCAGATGCGCGGGCGCGATCGTGGTGATCAGCGCGACATGCGGCCGTGCAAGCCGAGCGAGCGGTCCGATCTCGCCGGGATGGTTCATCCCGATCTCGATGACGGCGAACTGCGCCGCCGGATCGAGCCGCGCCAGCGTCAGCGGCACGCCCCAGTGATTGTTGTAGCTCGCCTCGGCGGCGTGGACGGTGCCGCAGGCGCCGAGCATCGCGCGCAGCATGTCCTTGGCGGAGGTCTTGCCCACCGAGCCCGTCACCGCGATCACCCGTGCTGCCGCCCGCGCGCGCCCCGCGCGGCCAAGCGCCGTCAGCCCCTTGAGCGTGTCGTCCACGACCAGCAGCGGCGCATCGGCGGCCACGCCCTCGGGGATACGCGAGACCATCGCCGCCGCCGCGCCCTTGGCGAGCGCCTCGGCCACGAAATCATGGCCGTCGCGCACATCGGCAAGCGCGACGAAGAGATCGCCCGGCGCGAGGCTGCGCGTGTCGATGGACACGCCCGTCGCCGTCCACGCGCCCGATGCGCGCCCGCCCGTGGCCGCGGCGGCCTCGGCGGCGCTCCAGAGCCCGGTCACGCGCGCGGCTCGAGCGCGGCCACGGCCACGCTCGCCTGTTCGGCGTCGTCAAAGGGATAGATGTCGTCGCCGACGATCTGCCCGGTCTCGTGCCCCTTGCCCGCCACCAGCAGCGCATCGCCGGGGCCCAGCGCATCGACCCCGCGCAGTATCGCCTCGGCGCGGTCGCCGACCTCGCAGGCCCCGGGACAGGCCGCGGCGATCGCGGCACGGATCGCGGCGGGGTCCTCGGAGCGCGGATTGTCGTCGGTGACGAAGACCTGGTCGGCGTGCTCGGCGGCGGCGGCGCCCATCATCGGGCGCTTGGCGCGGTCGCGGTCGCCGCCGGCGCCGAACACCACCACGAGCCGCCCCATCACATGCGGGCGCAGCGCCGCCAGCGCCGTCGCCAGCGCCGCCGGGGTGTGGGCGTAATCGACGAAGACCGGCGCACCGTTGCCGCGCGTGGCGACATGCTCCATGCGCCCGCGCACCGTGGCGAGCCGGGGCAGCACGC
>PUKW01000285.1 GCA_003550665.1 Paracoccaceae bacterium
CGCTCCTGTATATAGGCATTGAGGATCTCGAGAACATGGTCGCGGTCGCGTGCCGAGTCCCGCGCGACCCGCTCGAGCGCGAGAATCGCGCCCAGCCGCCGCGAAATGCCGTGCTCGAGCGGGCTTGCCAGCCCCTCGAGCGCGGTGTTGATGCGGTCCGTGATGAGCCCCTGCTCGGCGGTGTGGGCCTGGCGGGTGGCGTTGAGGGCGCGCCAGATCACGAAGGGCGCGCTCAGGATAGCCACCAACAGCGCGCCGAGGCCGAAGCCCGGCTCCGCGATGCCGCGCGCCGACCATACGAAGCCCGCTGCCGCAACCAGCGCCGGCACGAAGAGCACCGCGCTCAGAAGCACCGCGAGCCCCCAGCCGAGCGCGCGCAGCCCCGGCATCCGCTCCGGCGTGCCCGAGAACCAGCGCGCGGATCGCGTGGCGAGCCACCGCGCCGCCGCCGCGCGGTCCTGCGGCCCCCATGCGGCTACGAACATCGCCGCCGCGAGGACGCCGAGCAGTGTCAGGATCCCCGACGGCCCGATCAGCTCCATGTCCGCCTCCGCCAAATCCGCTCACGCGTCGCTATATCACGCCGCGGCACGTGCCGCGACACCGGCTCTGGCAATCGCGGCGCGGCTGTCCTATCTGGCGCGGGATCGAGACAGCGAGAGGGCGACATGGCGAAGATCACCTATGTGGAATGGGGCGGCAAGGAACACACCGTCGAGGTGCCCACGGGCACGACCGTGATGGAGGGCGCGCGCGACAACGCCATTCCGGGCATCGAGGCCGATTGCGGCGGGGCCTGTGCCTGCTCGACCTGTCATGTCTATGTCGATCCGGAATGGGTCGAGGCGCTGCCGCCCGTCGAGGCGATGGAGGAGGACATGCTCGACTTCGCCCACAACCCCGACCCGGCGCGCTCGCGGCTGACCTGCCAGCTCAAGGTCTCCGACGAGCTTGACGGTCTGCGCGTGCAGATGCCTGAAAAACAGATCTGAGCGCGGTTGACCTTGGCCGTCCCGGCCCCGTAGATGCGCCGGGTCAGGCCAAGGGGAACAGGATATGGGCTTTCGCATGGGGATCGTCGGGCTGCCGAATGTCGGCAAGTCCACAATCTTCAACGCGCTCACGCGCACCGCCGCGGCGCAGGCGGCGAATTTCCCGTTCTGCACCATCGAGCCGAATGTGGGCGAGGTCGCGGTGCCCGATCCGCGTCTGGGGCGGCTCGCCGAAATCGCCGGCTCCAAGGCGGTGATCCCGACGCGGATGACCTTCGTGGATATCGCCGGGCTGGTGCGCGGGGCCTCCAAGGGCGAAGGGCTCGGCAACCAGTTCCTTGCCAATATCCGCGAGGTGGACGCGATCGCGCATGTGCTGCGCTGCTTTGCCGATGACGACGTGGCGCATGTCGAGGGCCGCGTCGATCCCGTCGCCGATGCCGAGGTGATCGAGACCGAGCTGATGCTCGCCGATCTCGAGAGCATCGAGCGCCGTCTCAACGGGCTCGCGCGCAAGATCAAGGGCGGCGACAAGGACGCCGAGCAGCAAAAGCGCCTCCTGAAGGCGGCCGAGGCCGCGCTCGAGGCCGGGCGCCCGGCGCGCAGCGTCACCGTCGCCGAGGATGACCGCAAGGCCTGGGGCATGCTGCAGCTGCTGACCGCGAAGCCGGTGCTCTATGTGTGCAACGTCGATGAGGGCGCGGCGGCAGAGGGGAACGAGCACTCCGCGCGCGTGGCCGAGATGGCCGCCGCCGAGGGGGCGGGGCATGTGGTGATCTCGGGGCGCATCGAGGAGGAGATCAGCCAGCTCGACGCCGCAGAGGCTGCCGAGTTCCTCGCCGAAATGGGGCTCGAGCAGGCGGGCCTCGACCGGCTGATCCGCGCGGGCTACGATCTTCTCGGCCTTCAGACATTCTTTACCGTGGGCCCCAAGGAGACCCGCGCCTGGACGATCCGCGGCGCCACGCGCGCGCCGCAGGCCGCCGGGGTGATCCATGGCGATTTCGAGCGCGGCTTCATCCGCGCCGAAACCATATCCTATGACGACTTCATCGCCCATGGCGGCGAGCAGGGCGCCAAGGATGCCGGGCGCATGCGCGTCGAGGGCAAGGGTTACCTGGTGCAGGATGGCGACGTGATGCACATCCTGCACAGCGGTTAGCGCAGGGTGCTCAGGAGCCGGTCCCGCGCGCCGTAATCACGCGACTTCAAGAGGTTGCAGGGTATCGGCGGAATGCGGATGAGCGTGGCGCGGTCGCGGTTGCCCCGCCCGGCGTCACTTTCCGGAGGCGCAGGCCACGCATCGCTGTGCCACCGGGTCGAGGTCGAGCCGCTTGAGCCCGATGAACTCCCCGCACCCGTCGCACCAGCCGAAATCCTCGCCCTCAAGTCGCGCGAGCGCCGCGGCAATGGCGCGCTCGCGCCCGGCGCGGCGGGCCTCGGTCGCCGCGGCCATGGCCTGGCCTTGCATCGCGTCCATCCGCGAGAGCCGGCCAACACTCTGCTGGTCGAGCGTGACGGGCCGCCTCTCGCCGCGCGTGGCCTCCGAGGCGGTGCGCAGCTCGGCAAGCTCGGCGCGCAGCCGCTCTGCGTAGCGCGCGCGCAGGTCTTCGGGGCGCGGCTCCTCCATGCTCCGACTTCACCAGAACGCCGCGCCGATGGCAAGTGCGCCGATACCGGGGCTTGGCAGCGCCGGCCGTGCGCGTTAGACAGCAAGCATGAGCGCGCGCCGCATCATCTGCTGCATCTGCATTATCGGCTGACACTGTCGGGCGGGCGCGCAGTCGTTGTCATCTGAGCGATCCGGCCCGCCCGGCCCGCGAAGGACACGACGATGACCATCCGCCTGCACAATACCCGCACCCGCACGCGCGAGGATTTCGAACCGCTCGATCCGTCCGATGTGCGCATGTATGTCTGCGGGCCGACGGTCTATGACCGCGCGCATCTGGGCAATGCGCGCCCGGTGGTGGTGTTCGACGTGCTCTACCGGCTGCTGCGCCACCAATACGGCGCCGATCACGTCACCTATGTGCGCAACCTCACCGACGTGGACGACAAGATCAACGCCCGCGCCGCCGAGCTGCAGGCCGCCGGCGACACGCGCCCGATGGTCGAGATCATCCGCGAGCTCACCGACACCACCATCGCGCAGTATCACGAGGACATGGACGCGCTCGGCGCGCTGCGCCCCACCCACGAGCCGCGCGCGACCGACTACATCCCCCAGATGGTGGCGATGATCGAACGGCTGATGCGCGACGGCCACGCCTACGAGGCCGAGGGCCATGTGCTCTTCGATGTGCGCAGCTACCCCGATTACGGCGCGCTGTCGGGCCGGTCGGTGGACGACATGATCGCCGGCAGCCGCGTCGAGGTCGCCCCCTACAAGCGCGACCCGATGGATTTCGTGCTCTGGAAGCCCGCCGCCGAGGACGAGCCCGGCTGGGACGGGCCGGTTCGGGAAGGAAAGAGTGTCGGAAGGGGCCGCCCCGGCTGGCATATCGAGTGCTCGGCGATGAGCCACGCGCTCCTGGGCGAGAGCTTCGACATCCATGCCGGCGGCATCGACCTGCAGTTTCCCCACCACGAGAACGAGATCGCCCAGAGCTGCTGCGCCCACCCGGAGGGCAAGTTCGCCCGTGTCTGGCTGCACAACGAGATGGTGCAGGTCGAGGGTCGCAAGATGTCGAAGAGCCTCGGCAACTTCTTCACGGTGCGCGATCTGCTCGA
>PUKW01000366.1 GCA_003550665.1 Paracoccaceae bacterium
AGCGGCAGATGCACCACCCCCGCGGTGATCCGCCCCTCCTGAGCAACGGCGAGCGCATGCGCGAATTGCTTCTGCCCGGCGAGAAAGGCGCGCGTGCCGTCGATGGGATCGACGATGAAGACCGATCCGGAGGCCAGCCGCGCCGCGTCGTCCGGCGTCTCCTCGGACAGCCAGCCGTAATCGGGCCGCGCCGCGAGCAGGCGCAAGCGCAGCATCGTGTCGATCTCGATATCCGCGTCGGAGACCGGCCCCTGCCCCGCGCCCTTGTCCCAGCGCCGCGGGGCCTGCCCGAAATGCCGCGCCGCGATGCCTCCGGCCGCCCCGGCCGCGGCGATCAGCAGCGCGAGGTCACTCTCCGGCAAGGGTGAGGCCTTCGACGAGCAGGCTGGGCACCATGTGGCTGCGATGCGCGCGCGCGTCATTGGCCGGGGTCAGCCGCATCAGCATGTCGCGCAGATTGCCCGCCAGCGTGCATTCATTGACCGGGTAGGCCACTTCGCCGTTCTCCACCCAGACCCCCGATGCCCCGCGCGAATAGTCGCCTGTCGTTGGGTTGATCGACGCCCCCATCAGCGAAGTCACCAGAAAGCCCGTGCCCATCTCGCGCATCAGCCCATCGAGACCCTGCGCGCCCTGCGTCAGCGCGATGTTGGAGACCGACGGCGACGGCGGCGCGGCGGCCGAACGCGCGGCGTTGGCAGTGCTCTCGAGCCCCAGCTTGCGCGCCGTCGCGAGATCGAGCACCCAGCCCTGCAGCACCCCGCCGCGCACGATGTCGCGCCGCGCGGTCGCAAGCCCCTCGCCATCGAAAGGCCGCGAGCCGCCGATGCGCCGGCGGTGCGGATCCTCCGTGAGCGTCAGCCCCGCGGGCAGAACCGGCTCGCCCATCGCGTCGCGCAGCCAGCTCGCCCCGCGCGCGACCGCCGTGCCGTTGACCGCCGCGAGCAGATGCCCGATGAGCCCCGCGGCGATACGCTCGTCATAGATCACCGGCCAGGCCCCGGTCTTCGGCCGCCTTGCCCCCGCGCGGGCCACGGCCCGCTCCCCTGCGATGCGGCCGATCTCCGAGGCGCCGGGCATGTCGGCCTGATGGACGCGCGATTCGCCGTAGCCGTCGCGCTCCATCGCGGTGCCCTCGCCGGTGATCGCCACGCAGGAGGTCATCCGCGAGCTGCGCGCATAGCCGCCCGAAAAGCCGTTCGTCGCCGCGAGATGCATGACCTGCCGGCCCTGCGCCGCCGAGGCCGACTGCACCTGCGACACCCCCGCGACGGCCTGCGCGGCCGCCTCCGCCGCACGGGCCTCGGCCTCGAGGGCCGCGGGCGCCGGGTCGCCCTCGGGATCGTCAAGCTCGAGCGCGGCAATGTCGAGGTCGCGAACGAGCTGGCCGGGATCGGCGAGCCCGGCATGCGGGTCCTCCGGCGCCTCGCGCGCCATCGCGACCGCGCGCTCGGCCATCGTCTCGAGCGTCTGCCGCCGCGCATCCGATGCCGACACGCAGGCCTGCCGCCGCCCGATTAGCACCCGCAGCCCGAGATCGATCGCCTCGGCGCGCTCCGCCTGCTCCAGCGCGCCCTCGCGCACATCGATCGAGATCGATTGCCCCGTCACCGCGAGGGCGTCCGCCGCCTCCGCGCCCGCCGCCCGCGCCGCGTGCAAGAGCGCCGCCGTCAGTGCCTCGAGATCCTGTTGCATGTCGCCACCCGCGCTTGTTCGGTCTGCAGGTAGAGCCTGCATGGGGCCGGTGCAAGCGCGTGGGCGGTGCGCCCGATTGCCGGGGGCGCGCAGCGCATCGGCACGCGGCGTCGCGGCGCGCCGCAAGGCGCGCCGCCCGGCCCAACGCGCCGGGGTGCGGGACGCATCCCGGCGGGGCGGGAGCCCTGCCCTGCTGGCCGATCCGTCAGCGCAGGCGCTGGCCGTTGGCGATCACCCCGCCATCGGCATCGATCTCGAGCGTGGTGGTCAGCGAGTCCTCGGTCTCGCCCGGCTGTGCGAACATCGACATCATCATCATCGCGCCCATCGCGTCCTCCTGGCGGATCGCGCCCGTGGCGATGAGCTCGTCGATGAGCGACTCCGCCCCTTCGAGCAGGAGCGTCAGGCTGCCTTCGGGCCGCGGCATGCCCTCGAAGGTTTCGAGATCCTCGTTGTCGAAGGTGAAGGCACCATCGCCGCTCAGATGCGCACCGAGAAGTTCCAGCGACAGCGCGTTCAGGTTGAGCTCGTGCAGCGCGCCCATTTGCGCGGGCGACTGCGTCAGGAAGCTGCGCGGCCCCGCCGCCGCGGTGTCGAGCGGGCTGCTCTCCCAGTTGGCGCTGCCATCGATATCGATGAGCAGCGTCGCCGGATCGCGCGGCAGCGCCCCGTCCGGGTCCACCATCGCCCACAATTCGTCGCCCACCTTGAGCCCGTCGAGGCGCAGGAGCGTGCCGAAGCCCTGTGGTTCGTCCGACTCCACAACCGGCAGCAGCGTTTCGAAATGCAGCTCCTCAATCATCAGTTCCATCACCGGGACCGGCATGTTGTCGTTGACGATGCGATACACCGCGTCGCGCGAGGTCGCGTCATAGCTCAGCCCCTCGGCCGACAGCCCGAAGCCCGCGCTGCCCTCCGCGGCGCTGCCCTCGATGGTGCCCTCCTCGCGCGGCTGGTCCTCGAGATCGTCCATGATCTCGGCGCTGTATTGCGAGCCGGAGTGGCCGACGGCCCCTTCGATGACCAGCCCCGCCGCGAGCGCGGCCTGCATCGTCTCCTCCTGCATCGCGGCGAGGCCCGTGGCGCTGTAGGTCAGTCCCGCCTCCTCGGCCGACCAGTCGAGGATCGTGCTGTGCGAGCCGTCACGCTCGACATAGCGCATCGCCAGCTCGATGCTGCCGGCTTCGATGAAGGCCTCGTGGCTGTCGGCCGGCTCGGCGTCATAGGCGTCCTGCGCGACGAAATCCGTCAGCACGATGGTGAGCTCGGAGTCGAAATCCTCCGTATCCGGCCCCTCGAGCTGCTCCAGCTCGAGCATGATGCGCGCGGCGGTGCTGTCGTATTGCAGCTGCTCGGCGGTCCCGGTGGCATGGATTTCCAGATCTTCTTGGCCGACCGCGAACTCCATGCGCGCCGGATCGTCGTCGCCTTCGCTGAACTCGACGACCAGCATCATCTCTTCGGGCAGCCGGATCGACACGCGCCCGTCGCCCGTCTCCTCGAGCACGACCTCGCGCATCCGGTGCTCGAGCGAGCCCTGATCCTCGGAGACTTCATACACCACGTCGCGCAGCACCAGGCGGCCGTCCTCCTCGGTGGTCTCGGCGGCCGTCACGCTGGCACCCCAGCGCTCGGCCGATTCCTGCCAGCCCTGCCAGACCTGTCCGGCCGTCAGATCCGCCAGCGCCGCCGTCGTCCCCAGAAGCGAGACCATCGTCGCTCCACCCAGGCCCTTGGCAATTGCTCGCATGCTGCGCTCCTCGTCGCTTTGACATTTCGCCGCAACCATCCGCGCTGCGCCGGGCGCGGTCAAGGCCGCATGCAGGTGCTGGCGTGGCGCGGCGTGCTCGGGTATCAATCGCGCGTCGGATCACGCCATCGGGGGCCGCATGACACAACCAGACCTTCGCGAACTTCAGGGCAAGTCCGTCCTGATCACCGGGGCGAGCCGGGGTATCGGCGCAGCCGCCGCGCGGCTCTTCGCGGATGCGGGCGCGCATCTCGGGCTCGTCGCGCGCAGCGGCA
>PUKW01000358.1 GCA_003550665.1 Paracoccaceae bacterium
CAGAAAGGCCGCTGCGCGAACCTACGATCAACTCTGGGCAGCCGTCGGCCAGGTCTGCGACCTGTTCTCAGACGAGGAGTGCTACAACTTCTTCAAGGCAGCAGGCTATGAGGCCGATTAAACGCGACACGCTCTAGCGCAGCGCCGGGCAGCTCTCGAGTTGCCCGCGATATCGCTCGGCGCGGCTTTCGACCCGGTTGGCGACATTGAGCAGCCAGGATTTCTGGTTGTGGCTGCCGCGGCGGTAACCGGCATGGCCTTCGTGATACGCCAGATACTGGCGCCGCGCGTCGGACTTGGGGATGTCGTTGCGCCGCTCGGTGTGATGCATGTACCAGCCCATGAAATCGGTAGCGTCGTCGATCCGGGTGCGCCGGGCGAAGCGATTGCCGGTTTCCTGCTGGTAGTCCTCCCAGGTCCCGTCAAGGGCTTGCGCATAGCCATAAGCCGTGGAGATCCGGCCACGGGGGATGAAGCCGAGAAACCAGCGTCTTGGTGTCTTGGCGTCACCGATGAACGCACTCTCCTGATGGATCGTGGCCATCTGGACATGTATGGGGACGCCCCATTTCTCTTCGGTCTGCTGCATCGCGCTGAGGTAGGCCGGTCTTTCCTGCACCAGCCGGCACGCGTTGTCGAGATTGTCCGGCGCAGTGTAACTGCGACCGCATGACGCGACGATCAACGCGAGAAGCGCCGCCACCAGGATCCTGCTCATGTCTGCCTCTGATCTTTTGTTAGTTTTGCGTGACTGTAACGCATTTCGGCGTGCCGGGAAATCGCAAACAGCCGCGCGGCAGGGCCACAGCCTGCGCGATTCCGCCGCGTGGCATGGACATCTGCCCCCGACACGCACTAGGTATCACGAGGAGTGGACAGAATGATCAAGACGCGAGCGAAATTTCATCTCGGCCAGGTCGTGCGGCACCGCAAACATCCGTTTCGCGGGGTAGTGTTCGACGTGGACGCGATGTTCTCCAACACCGAGGAATGGTACGAGTCGATCCCGGAGGAGAGCCGGCCGGCGAAAGACCAGCCTTTCTATCATCTGCTCGCCGAGAACGAGCAGAGCTACTACGTCGCCTATGTCTCCGAGCAGAACCTTCTTCCCGACGACACCGGCGAGCCGATCGACCATCCGGATCTGTCGGACCTGTTCGGCGATTTTCAGGATGGCTACTATCCGCTCCAGGTGCAGCTCAACTGAGGCGTGTGCCGCCGTGCCTGCGGTGCGCGGGCACCCGGCCGCGCAGCCGGTTGCGCCCGAGCTGCGTTTCGTATTCGAGCCCCTCGGTGAGGCTGTGGATCAGGTGCCAGCCGAATCCGCTCTCGGGCAACGCGTCCGGATCATCGGGCAGGCAACGCGCATCGCGCGCGGGCGGTTGGCCCCCGGGCAGCGGCGCGCCCGCATCGATGACGACGAAGGTGAGCCCCGCGGAATCGGCCCAGACGCGCAGTTCCACCGGCCCCGCGGTGCCCTGATACCCGTGTTCGACGATGTTGTTGAGCACTTCGGCGAGAACGATCTCCGTGGTTGCGACATCGCAGCAGACGGGTCCGTAGCGCGTGAGGCTGCCGCGCAACTCGGCCAGCACACCGCGCACCTCGAGGAAGCGGCCCTGAAAATGCCGATGAAAGTCCGGGGTGCGATCAAGGGCCTGCTCGTTCATGTGCAGTGTCATCCCGCGCATCGACGATCAGGATCCGGCGGGGCGGGGGGCGCCGGATGGATGGTGAAGACGCGGTCCATATGGGTCAGGCGAAAGACTTTCTCGACAGTGGGCGTCAGTCCCGCCAGCTCGAGTCGGCGCGCGGGGGCGAGCAGTTTCATCATCGCGACCACCGCGCCGAGGCCGCTGCTGTCGATGAAATCGACCTGCGAGAGATCGAGAACGACCCGCTCGGGCGCCTGCGCGACCCGCGCGCGCATAGCGTCCTTGAATTGAATGGCGACGGCCGCGTCGATCCGCGACTCGAGCACATGAACCACGAGCGCATTGCCGTCGGGCCGGGTCACGATATGCATGGCATCCTCCGAACTTGTGCGCCGACCCTAGACGCTGAAGGTTACCGTTTCGTATGCTTCGCTGCGCCGCGGCCGGCCCGAGGAGACACCGCATGATCGATTATCCCGCGCTCGCCGCCCGCGCCGCCGCGCTCACCGAGGGCGAGAGCGACACCGTCGCGCTCATGGCCACGCTGGCCTGCGAAATCCACCACGCCGATGCGCGCTTCGACTGGACCGGCTTCTACCGGGTCACGGAGCCGGGACTGCTCCGGATCGGCCCCTATCAGGGCGGCCATGGATGCCTGCAGATCCCGTTCGAGCGCGGCGTTTGCGGCGCCTGCGCTCGCAGCGGCGATGCCCAGCTTGTCGACGATGTCGCGGCGTTCCCCGGTCACATTGCATGCGCGGCGACGACGCGCTCGGAGCTGGTGCTGCCGGTGCGCGACGGCGTCGGGGCGCTGATCGCCGTGCTCGATATCGACAGCGATCGTCCCGCCGCCTTTACCCGCGATGATGCCGAGGCGCTGCAGGCGATCCTCGATGCGACCTTTGCGAGGGGCGCGTGACGCCCGGCCGGCTCGCCGATGCGCCGGACTGGCGCTACCTACTGAGCGAGTTCTACGAGCTCTACCGGTTCCTGCCCTCCGGCGGCAGCGACCGCATCCGCGCGCATCAGCGCGCCGTGCGCGAGGCGATCAGCCGGGTGTTGCGGGCCGAAACCCCGCTGCAGTTCCCGGAGCCGGCCGACAAGCCGGCCGCCGCGCATCTGCGCCGCGCGCTCGACGAGGGGCTCGCGGAGCGCCACGCGCCGTTGATCCGCTGCCTGCAGGCGCTGCGCGACACGCTCAGCTGGCAATACGGCTATGAGAAGATGCCGCCCGGCCTCGCGCGCAAATATGCCTATGCCGAACTCGCCGGGCCGACCGGCCCGGTGCAGACGCATCAGGTGATCCTCGGCCTCGTGCTCTTCGCGCCGGGCTGCGTCTATCCCGCGCATGCCCATGAGGGGATCACGGAAAGCTATGTGTGTCTTTCGGGGGCCGTCTCCGAGAATGACCAGGGCGTCTATGCCCCCGGCTCGCTGATCTTCAATCCGCCGGGCCACAAGCACCGCATTACCACGTCGGACCGCGAGCCGTCGCTTCTGGCCTATGCCTGGATCGGGCCGCCCGAGCAGCTCGCAGGCTACAGGATGATGTTCGCGCGCTCGGCCCGGTGACGCGTGCCGGGGGCGCCGCTCGGTGCGTGGTTTCGCCGGGGGAGGGGGTGCTTCATCCGCCGCGGGCGCGGTGCCGGCGGTGCTGTGGGTTTGCATCCCGCGCGCGCGCGGCGTAACTGCCGCGGATGGACCGTTATGACCCGCCCGACCTGCCGCTTTCGGTGCTCCATCACGATCATGAGATCCTCGTTGTGGACAAGCCGGCGGGGCTTCTCAGCGTGCCAGGCAAGCTGCCGGGACTCGAGGATTGCCTGATGGCGCGGGTGCGCGGGGCGTTTCCCGAGGCGCTGCTGGTGCACCGGCTCGACCGTGATACCTCCGGCGTGATCATCTTTGCCGTCACGCCGCGCGCGCAGCGCCACCTGTCGCGCCAGTTCGAGCAGCGGCGCAGCGAGAAGCGCTACATCGCCCGCGTCGCGGGGCGGCTCGAGGGGTCAGGCACCGTCGATCTGCCGATCGCCACCGACATGGAG